>CAZVVR010000133.1:0-4400 GCA_964630605.1 uncultured Mageeibacillus sp.
AAATCTGAATGGGAAAAGAAAGATTTGAAAGAACTAAACCCCACGTCAACGTAGGTACAATTGGCCACGTTGACCACGGTAAAACAACATTGACCGCAGCTATTACAAAAGTACTGGCTCTTGAAGGCACGGCGAAATATACTGATTATGCCAATATCGACAAGGCACCTGAAGAGCGTGCCCGTGGTATCACAATCAGCGCTTCTCACGTAGAGTATGAGACGGCAAATCGCCACTACGCTCACGTAGACTGCCCTGGTCACGCTGACTACATCAAAAACATGATAACAGGTGCAGCCCAAATGGACGGCGCAATTCTTGTCGTATCAGCTGCTGACGGTCCTATGCCTCAGACCCGTGAGCATATCCTGCTCGCCCGTCAGGTTGGTGTTCCTGCCGTTGTTGTTTTCATGAACAAAACAGACCAGGTAGATGACGAAGAGCTATTGGAGCTCGTTGAAATGGAAATTCGCGAACTGCTGGACGAGTATGAATTTCCGGGAGACGATACCCCCATTATCCGTGGCTCAGCTTTGAAGGCTCTTGAGTCTGACAGCACAGACAAAGATGCGCCTGAATATCAGCCGATTGTTGAACTGATGAAGGCAGTGGATGAATTTATACCCACACCGGCTCGGCCGACAGACCAGCCTTTCCTTCTCCCGGTTGAGGACGTCTTCACAATTACCGGCCGTGGTACAGTAGTAACCGGTCGTGTTGAACGCGGTACAGTAAATCTGAATGATAAAGTACAGATAGTTGGTTTACAGGATCAGGCCGACAATACTGTCGTAACAGGTATTGAAATGTTCCGTAAATACATGGATTCAGCTCAGGCCGGAGACAATATCGGTTTGCTCCTGCGTGGTGTTGAGCGCGATGACGTACAGCGCGGTCAAGTAGTCGCAAAACCTGACTCTATCAAGCCTCACACCAAGTTTAAAGGTCAAGTTTATGTTCTGACCAAGGAAGAAGGCGGCAGACATAAGCCTTTCTTCGACGGATATCGCCCGCAGTTCTACTTCCGTACAACTGACGTAACCGGTGTCATCACCTTGCCCGAGGATAAGGAAATGACTATGCCAGGCGACCACGTTGAAATTTCAGTTGAGCTGATCACACCGATTGCAATTGAGACAGGACTTAAGTTTGCGATCCGTGAAGGTGGCCGTACAGTAGGTTCAGGAACAGTTATTGCAATTGCTGAGTAATCCGGCTCTTATACTTAGCTAAATATTTTTACACACTGTCTCGTGGACGTTTCGCTCACGAGACAGTTTTGTGTGAAGAAGAAAAATTGACTTTCTTTGTCTGCTATTGTTGTTCTAAAAATTTCTCAACAATATATATTCTGGGAAAACAAAAAAGCTTTCATTAATCCTGGGAGATTGATGCTAGAATGACTATGCAATATTAGAGAGGGAAATAGATGACTACGGAAGAAAAGAAAGTAGAAGATAAAGGCTCTGCAGAGGAGTTGGAAGAAAAAACTTCTCAGGCTAAAGCTAAAGACAATCCAGATCAACTCAACTGGGAAAAGACGGGTAATTTACCCCTTCTGCCTTTGCGTGGAGTGGTCATATATCCTAACGTTCTGCTCTCCTTTGATGTGGGAAGAGAAAGCTCCATACTGGCTCTTCAAAAAGCCATGGACAGCAACAATGAACTGGTTTTAGCCGGCCAAAAAAATATTGAAGACTTACATCCCGGTCCGGAAGACATTTTTGATGTAGGTACACGTTCGCTGGTGCGACAAATATTAGAACTTCCCGATGATAGTTATAAAGTTCTCGTGTATGGTCTTGAGCGCGTAAAAATTGAAGACTATACCCAAGTCAAATCTTTTTACGAAGTTGATTATTCAGCTCTGCCTGACCGGGATACTGAAGACAGTCCCGGCCTTACCGCAGCCGGTCGGGTGATGGGATCTCATTTTCAAAGCTATGCCAGTCTTACAGATCACGTGGCTCCGGACGCAGTCACTCTCATTCTGAATGAAACAAATGTGGGCAAAGCTGCGGATTTGGTGGCAGGACAGCTGCGCATAAACGTTAATGAGCAGCAAAAACTGCTAAAGACATCTTCTGTGATCGAACGTGTGCACTTAATTATCGATTTATTGCAACGTGAAATACAGTTAGCGGAATTAGAACAAAAAATAACTGCTGAAGTCCAGTTTACATTAGAAAAAAACCAAAAAGAATATTACTTGCGTGAACAGGTTCGTGCAATTCAAGAAGAATTAGGTGAGGATGCCGACACCGTAAGCGAGATTGACGCCTTAAGGCAGAAATTGGAAGAATCCGGGATTCCGGACGCACATAAGACCAAGCTGCATAAAGAACTTGACCGTTTGAGCCGGATGCCTCCTCATTTTCCTGAAAGTTCTACACAGCGCTCCTGGCTGGAGATTCTTTTGGAGTTGCCTTTTGGACGAATGGATAAGGAAAAACACGATCTGAATTCTGCCCGAAAAATTCTAAAACGAGATCATTATGGTATGGAAAAAGTAAAAGAACGTATCATGGAGCATCTTGCAGTACGAAAGTTGCAGGTGGAAAAAGAAAGTGATATCAAACTGAAGGGGCCTATTCTTTGCTTTGTCGGTCCTCCCGGCACCGGGAAAACCTCTATAGCCCGTGCCATAGCAGAAGCTGTGGGAAGGCGCTATATCCGAGTGTCTCTCGGTGGTATTCGCGATGAAGCCGAAATCAGAGGTCATCGGCGGACTTATATCGGATCCATGCCCGGACGTATTATTCAGGGTATACGTCAGGTCGAGACTGACAATCCACTCTTTTTGTTAGACGAGGTGGACAAGTTGGGAGATGACTTCCGCGGTGATCCGTCATCTGCCTTGTTGGAAGTACTTGACCCTGAGCAAAACAATAGTTTTCGTGATCATTATATTGAGATCCCTTATGATCTTTCTAATGTACTTTTCATTACAACTGCAAATACCACTGATACGATCCCGGGCCCATTGCTTGATCGTATGGAGGTTATAGAACTTTCCGGTTATACGGAAGCTGAAAAGATAGAAATTGCAGTCAGGCATCTGATCCCACGTGCGCGCGAGCGCCATGGTCTCACCGGCAAAGAACTGCAAGTAAGGCGACCTGCTATTGCAAAAATCATTCAGGGATATACAGCCGAAGCCGGAGTACGTCAGCTGGAACGGGAAATTTCTCATCTCTGCAGGCGCGCTGCTTTGGCCATAGCAGAAAAAGGCGAGAGCGCTCTTACCGTAACCCCAACTAAAGTGCCTGAGCTGCTGGGCAAGCCCCGTTATAGTTATGATATGGCTGAAAAAACCGATCAGGTGGGCGTAGCAACAGGCCTGGCCTGGACCTGGGCCGGTGGCGATACTTTGACAATTGAAGTCAATGTCATACCGGGAAAAGGAAAACTGCTTTTGACCGGAAAACTGGGTGATGTTATGAAGGAGTCGGCACAAGCCGCTCTGACATATATACTGGGACGTGCCGATGACCTCAATATTGATCCGGAAAAGACTCAAGAACAGGATATCCACATCCATCTGCCTGCCGGAGCTATTCCCAAGGATGGTCCATCAGCAGGAATAACTTTGGCTACAGCACTGGCGTCAGCTTTGACCGGACGGGCGGTAAAACACAATGTTGCCATGACCGGAGAAGTTACTTTGCGTGGCCGGGTATTACCTGTGGGCGGACTTAAAGAAAAATCTGTTGCCGCTGCACGGGCACAGATAAAACATGTGCTTTTGCCAAAAGAAAATGAACGTGATCTGTCCGAGATTCCTGACAGTGTTAAGGAAAAACTTGAGTTCAGTTTGGTTGATCATATGGATGATGTATTAAGTCTGGCATTATTGCCTTTTGAAGAAGCGAGTTAGGCTCATAAAAGGCTATAATTTCAATTTATACAACTTGAATATTTTCCGCATTATGTAATAATGTACAGGGTGGAAAATAAGTATGTATGACTGTTTTGATCAGGTCTGCATTTTTGGGGAGTTATAATCAAAAAGTGAAAGCTAAAAAATACAAAATCATCACGAATAACCCACTGGTTAAGGAAAATCTCAACGCTTTGGTTGAGGTGGATCTATTTGCAGATGATTCACATCGCGATGTTTTAAAACGAGTACGCGATTTTGTTCACAGCGGTTATCGCATACTCACACACCCTTTAGCCGGCAGTGTAAAGCCGTGGGAAACCCCTTATCGTTCTGTAATGATTACCACAGAGCGAGAAGATAAAACCGATATGTTTTCTCTGGAAATAATAGAACAAGCAATTTTTACTCTTGAGAAATCGCAAACCCGCCCCGTTGTTAATGATGGGAAAGTGTTAACTGATTTTCAGCTGGTTGATCTCAGTTTACTTCAGAGTGCACTGCCATCAGCGGAGGCACA
>CAZVVR010000134.1:0-4382 GCA_964630605.1 uncultured Mageeibacillus sp.
TTTTTCGGAAAAATTATTTTCGATTCTGACGTGATTGCCATGCAGTGAAGATTTACCATCTTCACTGGTCGAGTAATAGCTGAAACTGGCATTGTTGAAGCCGCCTTCCATATTAGCTCTGGCTTTCTTATGCCTGATAAGAGAAGTGATTTTCTGAAAACCCAGGGTGAGCAAGAGAGCTGCTATATAAACAGGCCAGACCGATTCCAGCCCTAATTGCTCCCGGTTGATGTGGGCAATAATGGCCAGAAAACCAAAAAAAGGAAACCAGTTAAGCTTTAATAAATTGGCTAAAGCCAACAAGCCCAGTATGATGATAATCACCAGCCGTTTGGTTGGGGTTTCAAACAAGCCAAAACCTGCTGCCAGTATTACCAAGGCCAGAACGATAAAACTAATGGCCCACATTAAGCCGCTTCTTCTTTTGTACATTTTCATATTGCTCTTTCCTCCATTTTGTCCCTAAAAAGTGGATAATATTTTCTTGAAACATAAACTGATTTTTGCGAATTGTGAAATTCAATTTCTCTGATCGAGCTGATGCCTCTTTGAATAGATTTGATTTTCTTTACATTAACAATGGTAGATTTCGAAACTCTGATAAAATTCGATGGTAATAAAGTTTCTAATTCATATAAACGGTATTTTGTTGGATAAGATGCATGAACCAGATGAGCATAAACTACAGCATCGCCGGTATCAAAAAAGAGCACATCATCCAGGTTAAGCGGGAATTCATTCCCGCGGTCAGAGGCTAACAATGTCTTGCTGTTGAAATCCTTTACCAGCTGTTTTATTTCCTCAGTCATCTTAGAAGTCACCAGTGTCACTTGATCTGGCTCATGCTTATCATCAATCAATATTTTTATTTTCAAAAAGGCACTCCCTTCTAAGACATATTTATCTTAAGCCATTTTTCCGGCAAATAAAATAAAAGTCTGTAAGTGGTCGTTTTTTGCCGGTGAAATGCAAAAAGACCAGTGGCAGAAGACCGGTGCCGGGGCATTGACTTATTAACTTATCATCAGTTGCTTTCGGACACCGAGTTGAAACGGCGTCGCTTCCGACGCCATGTTAGAATGATTAATCTAAAGACAAACGCTTGGCACCGATAAAACAATCTGATGCCTTAACGCATAATCGGACACGGCCGCCAGCTGAAAAAAGAGATTATAAAATAATTTAAGATAAAGATAATTTAGTGAAAGGAAATATGAGTAAACAATTCACAAAAGGAAAAAAACATTTTGAACACACAACAGGCCGCAGACATCCGCGGCAGAAATTAAAACAGAAATATCTGCTTTTTGATATGGACGGTACCCTGCTTGATTCAATGGATGAATGGTATGGACTGGTTGAAAAGTTCCTGGACCTGCACAGTGATCTGGTAACAGCAGAGATGCGGCGGGACTTGTTAAGCATGCGCGTCAGCGAGGTTGCCAAACATCTGCATGAGAATATTCTGCCTGATCAGAAGCCGGACGAAATCATCCGATCCGTGTATGGACTGATGGAGCAGCACTACCGGGAAGATGTCACTGTCAAGCCGGGTGTAGTGGAATACCTGGACCAGTGTCGTCAGGAGGGTAAGCGCATGGCCGTAGTCACAGCTACAGCGCGTGAGCTGGCCCTGCCCGTGCTGAAACGCTTGGAGCTAGATTCATATTTCGACTATTTCTTAAGTACCAGGGACATCGGTGTAAGCAAACGGCAGCCGGACATCTATGTGCAGGCTTCACGCGAGCTGGGCGCGAAAACCAACAGCCAGGCAGCAGTGTTTGAAGATGCACCCTATGCACTTAAAACCGCCGCCAAAGCCGGATTTTATACCATTCTCCTGGATGATCCCGTCTACCGGGAAGAGCAGGCCGACTGTATGCATCTGGCCGATGAGTACTATATGACCATGGAGGGCCTGCTGGGCTAAGCTTTTGACGTTTATTAAAGGCTTTTATAACGCGTTAAAAACTGCCTGGTTCTGTCTTCTTGGGGCCTGTCAAAGACTTGCTCGGGAGTACCCTGCTCAATAATCATGCCTTCATCCATGAAAATAACCCTGTCTGCCACATCACGGGCAAAATCCATTTCATGAGTCACAATGATCATACTTGTGTCCTGATCGGCCAGATTTTTTATAACCTTAAGAACTTCACCGGTAAGCTCAGGATCAAGAGCTGAAGTAGGTTCGTCAAAACACAAAATGTCCGGCTCAAGAGCCAGTGCTCTGGCTATGGCCACACGTTGTTGCTGTCCGCCTGATATCTGATGCGGATAACAGTGCAACTTATCCGTCAGACCGACCTGTGATAAAAGTATTTTGGCCCGTTCCTGAATTTCTTTCAGGATGGATTTTTTCTCCTCCTTATAGTCGGGGCGTTCAGAACACAACAATTCGGCAGCCAGGCTGACATTTTTCAATACAGTGTATTGAGGGAAGAGGTTGAAGTTTTGGAATATCAGGCCAAAGTGCAGGCGTTTTCTCCGCATTTCATTTTCTATTTGAGTTCTTGGATCCATTGCATCAAAGATCACCTGACCATTGACGACAATACTACCATTGTCGGGCATTTCCAGGAAGTTAAGGCAGCGCAGCAAGGTGGTTTTTCCGCTTCCTGAAGAACCGATGATTGCGATTGACTCTCCTTTTTCCATGGAGAAATTGATGTCTTTTAAGACCTCCAGGTTTCCGAAAGATTTTTCAATATCTTTAACTTCTAAAATCACCATACAAGCTTCTCCTTTATGCCGGGAAATAACTGAGTTTCTTTTCAAACCCGTCGAAGAGCAAAGTCAAAATTCCCACAAAAACAAGGAAATAGATACCCGTTGCAAAGAGGGGCCAGATGAGTCCCTTGCTGCTGTACTCACCGGCCATCATTATGATTTCCTTATTGGCGATGATGCGGGCAAGGGATGTGTCTTTGACCAGGGTGATTACTTCGTTTCCTGTTGGCGGAAGGATTCGCTTAATTACCTGCAAGAGTGTTACTTTGAAAAAAATCTGGCGCTTTGTCATGCCCAGGACTAAACCTGCTTCATATTGGCCCTTAGGTATACTCTCAATACCGCCTCTGAAAATTTCTGAAAAATAGCAGGCATAGTTGATGACAAAGGCAACGGTTGCCGCAAGAAAGCGACCGGAAGCGCCTCCCGGCCAGGTGAAAGACATTTTTAAAAGACCGGGTCCATAAAAAATAATCATGAGCTGCAACATTAAAGGTGTTCCCCGTACCATCCAGACAACTATCCGGACCAAGCTGCGCAGAGGTCGGAAACGACTCATAGATCCGAAGGCGATCAGAAGGCCCAGGGGTATTGAGAAAATCAGCGTTGAGGCAAAAAGTCTCGCATTAAGCAAAAAACTCTCTGACAGCCTGCTTACAATAATAGAAACTTGATTCATATCACTTTCCTAAGCATTCAGAAGAGGGCAAAGAGGGTAGATCTTTGCCCTCCTGTAGTGTTTCTCCGGTAGAAACGCTAATCAGCCAAATCCAGGCCGTATTTATCAGCTAATGCCTTCATTGTGCCGTCAGCAATTAATTCTTCAAAAATCTTATTTACCTCTGCACAAATATCGGAGCCTTTGCGGAAGGCAACACCATAATTCTCTTCTGCCAGATGGTCGACAATGATAATGTCTTCATAGTTTGTACCCGGACCGGTCATGGTCTTGGCCAGAGTTAAATCCAGGACCGCCGCGTCGACAGTTCCGGCTTTTACTTCCATCAGAGCCTCCGTCTGCAGGGTTTTGGGAACCAAATTTGCCTGTTTCAGATCATCATCTGCCAAAATGGCCTTTTCACCGGCAGAGCCTTGCTCAGCTGCGACTTCCAGGCCGATCAGGGATGCAGGACCATCGTAGGCAGTGCCTTCTTTAACAATGACTACCTGGGCATTCTTTACATAGGGCCGGGTGATTTCCAATGCTTCCGAGAGTTCCGGAAGTATGGTCATGCCGTTCCAGATGCAGTCAATTGACTTAGCTTCCAGCTCCACCTGCTTCGTGTCCCAGTTGATTTCAACAAAGTCGGGCTCAACACCGATCTTTTCACAGACTGCAATTGCCAGTTCTGTATCAAAGCCCGTAAAATCACCATTTTCATCGTAATAGTTCATGGGGGCATAATCGGTGTAGCCGATAATCATCTTTTTGTTTGATCGGACGTAAGCCAAATCACTGTCATCTTGAGCTGCTTCTGTTGTTTTGTTTGCTTCTGTCTGGGGTGCATCAGTAGGTTTATTTGCTTTCCGGCCTCCACAGGCAGCCAGTGCAAAGACTAATAACAGCACCAAGAGCAAGGACATTAACTTCTTCATTTTATTCCCTCCATACTTTGTATAAAAATTCATTGTAGTATAGCACTATAGTGGGCATT
>CAZVVR010000135.1:0-4345 GCA_964630605.1 uncultured Mageeibacillus sp.
ATTTTGTTGAGAAATCAGAAAAAATGTTTTCCGATCAAGTTAACGCTTTTGCTGAAAAAGTTCTGGCTGACGATAGAATCCGGGCCATTTTTGTTTCCGGTCCCACTTCTTCCGGGAAAACCACTTCTTCCAGACTGCTGTCTCAGATATTAATTGCAAATGGCAGGCACACCATTCCGATTGAATTAGATGACTTTTATCGCGAGCAGGATCTGCGCTACGATGAGGAAGGACGTCCGGATTACGAGAGTATTGACACGCTGGACTTGGAATTGCTGGGTGAATCTTTAGAAAGTCTTTTCCGGGACAAAGAAGTTGCTATTCCAACTTTCGAGTTTGCAAGCAGACGCAGATTTTATGAAAATCATAAAAGAATTAAATTAAACCGGGGAGATGTGGTAATTATAGAAGGCCTGCACGGTCTCAACGAAACCGTTTCTTCTCATGTCCCGCAGGAAGCTCAGCTCAGCTATTTTATTATGCCTCATGGCCGAGTTTTATCCGATGCCAGGATGATATCCAACAGCGATATTCGTATGCTCCGCCGCATCAGCCGTGACGTTCATAAACGTGGTTCGTCCGCCATTGACACCATAGACTATTGGCCTATGATCGATCGTGCGGAAAAAGATTTTATCCCAACTTATCTGGAAGCTGCCGATTACTATATCAATTCTCTGTTGCCCTATGAATTTACGGTTATAGCACCTTTGGCGCGTGGCGAGATTAATGAATCGCTGGATCGTTTTTTTGACGGTACTTTGCAGCCTTCAACTTATAGCAGGAATAAAACCGGTCATTCCGATTTGCGCCGGGCAGTCCAGGAAGCATCGCGTTTGGTTTGGATCTGCGAGCAACTGCCCGCTGTTTCACCCACCGTAGTTCCTGCCGGCTCGCTTCTGCAAGAATTTATTTGATTTCAAGCCTAAATTTCTATGCTTTTGTCTGACGGAAGAGTTTCCTTGAGACAAAATTTTCATGCAAAACTATACAGGGAATTTTAAAGGTAACATCGGACACTAAAGTATGAAATAGAAGAATAAGTTACTATTATGTACTAGATAAAAGTGATGGATGCACTGTATAAAATAAGTTGACAAAGGAGAAAAATATGACAGTTACATTAACAAAAGAAAATTTTAAAGAAAAAGTGTTGGAGAATGAGCAGCCGGTGTTGGTTGATTTTTGGGCCAGCTGGTGTGGACCTTGCCGCATGGTTGGACCTATCGTCGAATCATTGGCTGAAGATTTTGATGGACGTGCCCTGATCGGCAAAGTTAATGTTGATGAAGAAGATAATCTGGCAAGACAGTACGCAGTAATGAGTATTCCGACGCTGATCGTTTTTAAAGGCGGTGAGGCAGTGGAACGCGTGGTTGGTGCCCGTTCACAAGTTGAATTGGCCGAATTGCTGGAAAAACATATTTAAATAAAAATTGGAAACAGCCTTTAGAGCTTAATTTTAAAGGAGAAAATATGCAGGGCAGATATCGTTTGGTAACAACAACTGAACAGAATTTGCTGGATAAAGCTTATTCAAAGCTTACGGGCATTCCTTCAATTGTACTCATGGAAAATGCAGGAAAGGCTCTGGCAGAGGCTGTTTTGAGTATAGATACAGCGGCACAGACGGCTGTATTCGATTGCCTGATATTTGCAGGCAAAGGACAAAATGGCGGGGACGGCTATGTAGCTGCCCGCCATTTGAAGTCTGAGGGACTTAAAGTTGCTGTGGTTGATGTGAGTTCAGGTGCAGAACATCGGGGCGATGCAGCTGTAAATGTAGCCGCCTGGCTTGAATTAGGCGGAGAAACTATCAGGGATTTTGCAAAAGTGCCGACAGATTCAGTTGCTGTGATTATCGACGCCATATTTGGCAGTGGTTTCGCTGCCGACAGAAAACTTGACGATGACACTGTGCGCGCTTTTGCCCTGATGAGTGAATTGCAGAGAAACGGTGCCACGGTAATCGCCTGCGATGTGCCCAGTGGAATGGTCGCAGATACAGGACAAGTTATCTCTTTAACCTTAAAAGCTGATCTGACCCTTAGTTTTGGACGCGTAAAATTGGGATTGATAACACATCCCGGATGCCTGTATTCCGGAGAAGTATGGCTGGAAACACTTGGGATGGATGACGATTTTGTTTATAACCAGCTGCAGGGAGATCCGGCTTACCTTTTAGATTCCGGTCTGGCTGCTGCACTGGACCTGCAGCTTGCTGAAGACGCTCACAAAGGCGACAACGGCAAAGCTTTATTGATTGGTGGTTCTGAAAATATGCCCGGGGCCATGCTTTTATCTATTGAAGCCTGTGGCCGGTCCGGTGCCGGTTACACTATGGTGCGGGCCCCTGAAGAAATTATTCCTCTTTTGACTGAGGCAATACCTTCTGCCTTATATTCCGCTATTCCTGAGGGTGAGAGCAGAAAGCGAGACCTGCCCGGTCCGTTTGATGGGATTGCTATCGGTATGGGAGCATCAGATGCTTCCTGGATTGCAAAGGCGCTGAAAAGTCTGATTCCAAACGAAAAACGGCTTTTAATTGATGCGGATGGTTTGAATGCTTTGGCGGCAATGCCGGAAGCAGATGAGCTTTTGCAGGAAAGACTGGAAAAGGGGCTTGAGCCTTTGGTTTTAACTCCTCATCCCGGGGAATTTGAACGTCTGGCTCCTGAATTAGCCGATCTTTTGCAGCAAGACCGGGTTGGTGCAGCACGCGGTTTAGCCCGGAAAAAAGAAGTGATTGTGGTACTAAAAGGTATGGCTACAGTCATCGCTTTTCCCGACGGAAGTGTATTTATCAACGAATCGGGAAACTCCGGTATGGCCAAAGCCGGCTCCGGAGATGTTTTGTCGGGGATGATTGCCGGCAATATGGCAGTGTTGCAAGACAGCTATAAAGCTGTACTGGTTTCGGTGTATTTGCATGGATTAGCAGCGGACATTGCTTTGGCTGAGCATAATGATCCCCGCTTTCTTTTACCGGAAGATATTCTGGCCAACATTTCCAACGCAAGGCAGACTTTATAACTGATAATTCCTTAATTATACTTGTGACACTATTGCCAATAGTGTATATTGGCTTTGTACAATAGAATATTTCCGGGGCAGGGCGTGAATCCCTACCGGCGGTGATGCTCCAAGTGAGATGAGCCCGCGACCTTTGTGGATGACGGGGTGAGAACCCTCGGCCGACCGTATAGTCGGGATGAGAGGAAATTTGCATTTAGCAAGCTAAGCCCCACTTTGGGGCGTTTTTTATGCCTCAATAAGAGAGGTAAAAATGAATAACAACGGAGAAAAAAGTAAAACTGCAGTTGTTTCGCAGATTGATCGAAACCCAGCCAGAAACACACTTCGAAAAGATTCCACTTCACGCAAGCAGATTGTGTGGATCACCAAGATCGGTATTTTATCAGCAGTTGCTATTGTTTTGATGTATCTGGAATTCTCTTTGCCGATATTTCCGGTATTTTTAAAGTTTGATTTTGGGGATATTCCGGCTTTACTGGGAGCATTTTCCATGGGGCCCCTAGCCGGTGTTTTGATCCAGCTGATCAAAAACATTGCTCATATACCTGTCAGCCATACAATGATGGTCGGTGAATTGGCAAATTTCATTATGGGCAGCATGTTTGTCGGTACAGCAGGATTGATTTACAAATACAAAAAGACACGCGGCGGCGCGATTGTTTCGCTGATTGCAGCTACTGTTGCTCTGACTATGTCGGGTGCCTTGATCAATTATTATTTGACCATACCTTTTTATGTCAGAGTTTTGGGGATGACGCTGGAAGACATAGTTGCCATGACCAGAGCTGTAGGCAATACTATGGTTACCGATCTGCGCAGCCTGATCGTCTTCGCCTTTGTGCCTTTTAATATATTAAAAGGAGCTGTAATTTCACTGATAGTGGGAGTACTTTATAAACGGCTCAGCCCGATCCTGCACAAGTAAGTTCGGAAGGTAAGCTTATTATGCAGTTAGTAAAGTAGCAGAGATTGTTTTGCTCTTCTTTCTTAGTGGGACCAGCTTTGCTATAATGATCTAAACTATCAAAAAGGTGCCTGTTGTTTATAGCAACTAAAAAGAGGCGGGTACCATAGGTTTTACAAGAATTCACTGAAATTCTTGATTCTAGGGGGATTAATTGCCGGGCTTTTTTTCTAAATTAGGTGAATTTTTTAGTGGCATCTGGCAAATAATGACCGATGGCCTGCTTTTTCTGGGTGGTCCTATCGACATGTTTGTTTCAATCGTCGATATTCTGATCACGACTTTGGTTTTTTATTTTATTATGAAAATATTTCGTGATTCCAGAGCCTGGCAGCTTTTACGAGG
>CAZVVR010000136.1:0-4338 GCA_964630605.1 uncultured Mageeibacillus sp.
TTCCCAAATTTTTCAGACAAAGCACTATTTCTGGCGATATTCGGCTCCATTCTTATGACTGCGTCGTCTATGTATGTTGCTTTGCGCATGAGTGCTCTGCCCTGGCCTACAGTTTTTGTTGCAGTTTTGTCGTTGAGCTTGATGCGAGTTTTCAAAAATAAAGATTTACGTGAAACTAATATCGCTTCTACCGGTATGTCAGCCGGGGCCATGGTAGCGGGCCGTTTGGCTTTTACCCTGCCAGGCTTGTTTATGAGTGGAGTCTGGACGATTCCCGATAATGCAACTGGCAGTACTTTATTGGGAGAATACGGTTTAATAATCCTAATTGTCGCTTTGATCGGAGTTGTGCTGGGAACCTTACTCTGTGCTCTTTACAGAAAACGTGCCATTGAGCAGTTAAAACTTCCATATCCAATCGGACAGGCTTCAGCTGAAACCTTGAAGGCAGGACACGAAGGTGGAAGCAGAGCAAAAGTTCTGTTCAGCGCGCTCATCGTTGCAGCTGCATTTGTCTTGCTGCGCGATCAGTTCACTTTTTTCCCGGGAATAATAGCATTTTCGGTGGCAGGAGTAAACATCGCTGTTCAGTTTTCACCTATGGCTATCGGAATCGGGTCCCTAATTGGATTCAAATCAACAGTTTTATGGTTGAGCGGAGCTGCGATCGGAGCAATCGCAATCAATCGTATCGGTCTAAGTTTAGAATATTTCGCTTCCGCAGCTGAAGCTGCATCTTTTATTCGGATATCAGCTATTGGCATCATGGTCGGTTCCGGACTCGCTACTTTGCTGGTTTCTTTAATTGGCAGCTGGCGAAGCAGAAAAGTTCAAAAAATAGAAACTGAAGAGCAAATCGATCCAGATACGCATTTCAGCCAAATCCGGAAAAAGGCACGTTTGCCGCTGGGGCTACTTGCCGTAGTAATTGCCTTTATTTTATCAATACTGCTGGGTCTTTCTCCGATAGTATCTCTGCTACTTCTGGTAGGAGTGTTTTTGGCCAGTGCCATGTCTACTATTATTACCGGTGAGACCGGCCTTAATCCTATGGAGATTTTTGGCATCCTGGTCTTGCTGGCCATTCGTTTATTGGTTCCTCTGACAGCAGAGCACGCTTTTTTGGTCGCAGCCATTGTAGCTGTCGCCTGTGGCTTTGCCGGCGACATGATGAATGATTTTAAAACCGGTTTCATGCTGGGAACAGCGCCGGCTTCTCAGCTGCTGATCGAATTTATAGGTGGGTTTTTCGGAGCGATCACTGCGACATTGGCTTTTATAGCCCTGGCCACAACTTATGGTGGCTTTGGGCCTGATTTCGGTTTACCGGCTGCACAGGCCCAAAGTGTCACAGCCATGATCGCGGGCATCGGCAATCCTACAGTCTTTGTTCTGGCAGCAGTAATTGGAATTGTACTGGTTTTGCTAAAAGTTCCGGCAACTATTATTGGTATAGGTTTACTGCTTACGGGTGCAGGTCTGGCGATCCCAATTTTTCTGGGCGGAATTTTGGAACTGATTATACGCAAAAAGTTTACCGGCAAGGAAAATCAAATGCAGCTGGTTTCAGCCGGCTTGCTTGGCGGAGAAGGTATCACCGGCACCATACTGGCGATAGTTGCTATGTTTGCAGGCTAAACTCCATGTCTTAAAAACGGTTTTCCTTGTTTGAAAGCCGTTTATGTGTCGGAAACATTATTATTCAGCTGTCTTGGAGTATTTTTTTTGGTAGACAAATCTCATAAGCCATGCCTCCCAGCCGGCAATGGGCTTTTGTTTACTGACTGCTGCAACATGGGCTGCACGTGCATTTTTCTCTAAAACGGCACGCACGTTGTAAGCATCTGCTTTATCCAGTCCATAGCAGCGCGCCCTTTTTAGTTCCGGTTCAAAAACTACACTGTTATTTTTCCGCTTATTCTTAACAGTAGGACCGCAAATCTGAGCAAAATCATCCAGATATGAGGAAAGATCTTTTTCCAGATAATCTTGAATCAACGGATCCCGGGAATATACTATATATTCTTGTTTTCCGGATTTTTGAGTAGTCTTAACAGCCGGCTCTTCATTGTCATAGTCGAGTTGGATCCGGGCACGGGTAATAGGCCTTTTCCCTGTTAATTCTTCAAACTTTTCACGGGAAAACTTTTCCAGCAGCTCAGCTCTGGCAAGAGCTTCTTTTAAATTTGAAGCCAGAATAAAAGCACCATGTCTTTCCATCAGAATAACTTGGGCTCTGCTTTCTTCCATTATTTTTTTCATGTTTTTATGCAACATAGGCGTTCCGGGCAAATTGTAAGCTGAAAGCTGCAATTCATCAGAGCCAAAGCCAGCAGCATATTCAGCTTTTAGCTGAAAAAGTCTGCCCCGGAGAGATATTGCTGAAGCAAAGACCTGGTGGGTATGAATGATTACATTCACCTCCGGATAGATTTGGTAACCGAGTGCATGCATCGGCATTTCCGAAGAGGGTTTGCCAGGGCTGACAGCTTCTGGTTTTGCGCCATTATAATTAATCTTAACAAGGTCTTCCGGCTGCATTTTGTCGTAAGCTTTGCCGCTGGGAGTAATAAGAAAATTATCTTTATCCAGCCGGCAGCTAAAATTCCCCCAGGTGCGGACAACCAGATTTTTTTCAGTAAGAATCCGGGCTAAATCGATGATATTCCCCGCTTGCTCAAGTTCACTGCCAGCAAGTTTATTTAATCCCATGCGGCACCCCTTTATTTTGCTTCCAGATTGACAACATTGGCAAATATGCGGTCAAAGCGTTCCAACGCTTCGTCAATCATATCGTCAGTATAGGCGGCACTGGTGTAAAGTCGGCTGCCGGCCAGAGTGACTATACCTTCAGCCATATAAGCTGAGCCCATGTGTTCCATTTCGTTTTTACGAATTGAAGTCTGATCCAATACTGCGGGTATTGTCCAGGGCTTGGCCCAATTAATCGAAAAATGCATGGTACCGACTGTCTCAAGATGGCAAATAGAACCCTGATTAAAAGCTACAAAAGGCAAGCTGTGTTTAGCTATTAGCTTCTTTAAGCCTTGTGTCAGCCGGTCACCGTTGGCGTTAGCTTTTTCACAGGCGGAATTTTCAACAATTGTCTTTATGGTGTAATATCCGGCCAGTGCCGTTAACGGATTTGCTGCCAAAGTGCCTCCGACCAGAGCTTTTTTGACTTTATCTCCTGTCTGGATACCGGCTGCGAGATATTTTTTATATTTTTCTTTACCTCCCAAACCTCCGGCACTGGGATATCCTCCGCCAATAACTTTGCCGAAAACAGTCAAGTCCGGTTCAACATTCATGATCCCCTGAGCGCCCCCCGTTGAAAGGCGGAAAGCAGTCACAACTTCATCGAAAATCAACATACAACCATATTTTCGGCAAAGCTGCTCAACACCTTGTACAAACTCTGTCGAGATTGGTCTGGTGCCGCTTTCAGGTCCAACCGGCTCCATCATTATTGCTGCAGTGCCACCACGAAGCTTATTGCGCCTCAGTTTTCTTTCCAGAGCGGCGAGATCCCCCGGGAAAAATTCATCTGTATATTTGAACATTTTAATCGGCACGCCGTGAGCCTGAGTAAACTTGCTGCCGGGAACGCGGATACCATAAGCCAGCTGATCCGACCAGCCGTGATAAGCCCCACCCATCTTAAGTACACGTTTCTTTTTGGTAGCCAAACGTGCCACACGAATTGCAGCCATACAGGCTTCGGTACCGGAGTTAAGCAGGCGTAACCAGTCGACCGAAGAAATCAAATCGCTGACCAGATGAGCCAGTTTATATTCATATTCATGAAAAAGACCTGTGGATGGACCACAAGTATTTAATAAATCTATGACTTTTTCCCGCACTTCCGGTGGATTTGAGCTGTAAACAATAGGACCGCCGGCCTGCAAAAAATCAAAATAGATATTGCCGTCAATATCCTTTAAATAAGCTCCGTTTGCTTCTGTGAAAACTAAAGGAAAGGGATGATTAAAAGCCAAATTATGCTGTACGCCCCCCGGGATATATTTTATGGCTTTATCGATCATTTCTTTACTCTTGATGCATTTTTTAGCATAATATTCCTGCTCGTACCTCGCTAATGTTTGCGGAGATATCGAATATATCGGCTTCTTTATTAACTCATCCAGTTGTTTTGTTATTTTATCAACTGTTACTTGACTCAGATCTATCATTTTGGGGCCTCCTTGCACAACTTCCTTTTTCACACACTCAGAGTGAGTCATGACTCACTTTGATTAAAATTAACTTAATTTATACAAATAGTCAAGTAATTAAATTTAATATTTGCTTTTTCAGTGATAAATGCTAGAATTTATC
>CAZVVR010000137.1:0-3000 GCA_964630605.1 uncultured Mageeibacillus sp.
TTAGAATCCATAAATGATGAGAAATAACGACATCAGGTTTGTATTCTTCTTTTATTTTAATTAATTTTCTATAAAAAGCTCGTTCCCAGCAATCAATCATTTCGCCATCCAAGCGACAGTAACGGGTGGAAGGATAAGGCATAACATCACTCATGCCAACAACCGGAAAAGGTATTTCATTGCTTTCAAAAAACAATGGATAATGATTATCGCAGTTTATCCATTCAGCTGATTGCTTTTTTGGTGGTCGCTGGCTCCGGCTCGTAATTCTATCGCAGCCGGGGTTTGCAGAAAGTGCATATAAAGCTGCCTGCTGCCAGCCTGTCTGGCTTTTTATTTCATTAATAAGATTGTAGAAATACACACCGCTGCCCGTTCTCGCCGGTAATTGAGCTAAACAATGTAATATTTTCATTCATTTTCTCCCAAAGTGACCCGTTTCTTACTTTTTAATTGCCGCAATAAAGAAAATATTAGAAAGAATGCTATGTTGGCTATCACTATAGAAGGACCCGACGGAAGATTTAAAGCATAAGAGGAAAAAATACCGATCAAAAAAGCCGCTACAGATACAAGCACAGAAACTACAGTCACTTTTTTGAAGCTGCCAAACAGCCGCATGGCCGTTATGGGCGGGAATATGATCAAGCTGGAAATTAGCAGCGCTCCCATCATACGCATGCCCAGAACAATAGTAATAGCTGCCAGAACCGCCAGCACGGAATTCCAGAAACTGCTGGAAATACCGCTGGAGTCAGCAAAAGTCTCATCAAAAGTAACGGCAAATATTTTATTGTAAGAAAACAGATAAAAAAGCGCTACAGCTGTCGATAGAATCACGCTGATAATAAGATCAGAATCCGACAGTGAAAGGATGCTGCCAAACATAAAGCTGAACACATCAGTATTCAATCCCTTGGTCACAGAAATAAGCAAGATACCTATTGCCATCGCAGCTGAAGAAATCATTGCCAAAGCAGCGTCTCCGCGCAGAGGATTGTTTTCGCTAAGGCGTAAAAGCAGAAATGCGGCCAGTATTACTATGGGTAGAGCAAGCAACAGCGGAGACCAGGAAAAAATCATAGCAATAACCAAAGCCGTAAAGCCCACATGGGAAAGGCCGTGACCGATCATTGAATATCGTTTGAGAACAAGGCTGCTGCCTACAAGAGCTGCATTAATAGAAATAAGCAAACCGGAAAGCAGTGCACGGCGCAAAAATGCATAGGATAAAAACTCTAATATCATTCTGTTTGTCCTTTGTCTTTATGTAAAAAACTGGCTGCCGGTACGCTGTCTTTGTAGTCATCTTTCGACCCATAAAAATAGTAATCCTTGCCCAGATGTAACACCTGTGTGGCATCATGCATGACGCAGTGAACATCATGGGAAGCCATAATAATGGTTACGCCTTCCCGGTTCAGGTTGCGTACCAGTTTATAAAATTCATGCGAAGCAATAGGATCTAGTCCGGTGGTAGGCTCATCCAGAAGTAGTATTCCGTCAGAGGCAACAAGAGCTCTGGCCAAAAGAACCCGCTGCTGTTGACCGCCTGACAAATTGCGGAAAGATCTTTCCGCCAGATCTTCTATATCCAGACGCAACAAGACATCTTTTACAGCTTGTCGGTCCGCTGGCGTATAAAAGGCAAATACTTTATGCCGGTTCAGGCGTCCGCTGCTGACAATTTCTGTAACTGAAGCCGGGAAATCTTTTTGCAGTCCGGATTGTTGCGGCAAATAGCCGATATAATATTTTGCCATCTCTTCAGCGAAAACGATCTCACCCCGGAAAGGCTTTTTCATGCGCAACAACCCTTTAAGCAGAGTAGTTTTGCCTGAACCGTTTTCTCCCAGAATAGAAATATATTCACCTTTTCTAATTGGAAAACTCATACTGGGAGTTACCGGTTTTCCGTCATAAGCAAAGGCTGTTTCCTTTAGTTCTATCAAAGTTTGAGTTGCCACTGTATCACTCATCCGCTAAAGCTTTTTCCAAATTATCTGCATTTTTCAGCATTAAGCCGACATAAGTTATGCCTTGATCAATTTCTTTCTGAGTCAGATTGTGCACCGTATGGAAAAGCAGCTTTTCAGCACCGCTTTCTTTACTGATTTGATCTGCCAATCTTTCGTTGGAAAATTCAATCGTAAAAATATAAGGCACATCTTTCTCAATCACCAGTTGAATCAGGGTCGTTACCGTCCTGGGAGCAGGCTCTGCCTCCGCAGCACAAGCTTCATAAGCAGCATAATAATTCAGTCCGTATTCTGCTGTAAAGTAAATAAGCGGAAAGCGGTCCGCCACTACGATAAAGTCGCGTGCCCCTGCTTTAACTATAGCCAGAAACCTTTCATGAACTGCATTTAGATCTGCCTGTAAAACATTGAAATTATCCTCGTAAATATTTTTATTTGTCTGATCTATTTCAATCAGCTTATCTTTGATTGCAGTTGACATGGCTATAGCGTTGGGCGGTGAAGTCCAAATATGTTCATCCATCAGACCATGAACATGACCGTGATCCTCGTCTTGTTCAATAATACCGCTGTCCGTTTCTTCACGCAGCTCTACAAAGTCCATCATTCGCAAAGTATTCTTTGGGTTAACTTCTTCAGATTCCAGTAATCGGTCGACCCAAGCCTCAGAGCTGCCACCATTATAGATAAATAAATCAGCTTGATTAAGTAAAATTATGTCCTGCGGCGTCGGCTCGTAAGTGTGGATATCAACACCTGCAGGCAAAAGCATATTCACAGAAGCCCGGTCTCCAGCAATGCTATGAGAAAAATCGTAGAGTACAAATAATGTTGTAAATATTTTCAGGTCTGCCGCCTCGTTGTCATCAGGACTGTTAGCACAAGAACCAAGCAAGCTAAACAAGAGTATCAACATAGTTATGACTATAACTAATGCTGTACCCGACGCTCCGCTTTTGTTAGGTTTTCTGTAAAATAATTTATTGTTCAAATCTCTTAACTCTTTTCAGGTAATTTTACG
>CAZVVR010000137.1:3010-4278 GCA_964630605.1 uncultured Mageeibacillus sp.
AAACCGTTAATAATCTATCCAACTTTATACTCTTCATGGACTTTTACATAGTCTTCCTTTATCGCTCCATATTTTAACACTTACTTTAATTATGCGTTAAAAAGGGTAACAAGTGCCTGTCTTTTTCTAAAAATATCGACTAAACTGTTCCGGGACAGGACGGATACCCGTTAGGGAGGCTAAAATGACTAAAGAAAAATTACTGATAACAGGTTCTAATTCATATATCGGACAAATGCTTTTAGAAAAACGATTTTTACAAGAAAGTTTTACCTGGGCTGAGCTCGAGCCGAATATGGATGACGCTGAAATTACAAATCAACTGTCCACCGGAAAATTTCTTTTACACTTTTTTGAGTCAAAAAAAGGAACAAAAGATAAGCTTTATGCTGATAATGCAGGCTACACCGAACGGCTCATTGCGCTGATGGAAGATAGCGATAATATACTTTCTTTTATTTACACCTCCTCCGATTATGATGATTCAGTTTACGGACGCAGCAAGCTTCTCAGCGAACAGCTGATCCGAGAATATGGTCAGCGCCGGCGTGTCCGCAATATGATCTACCGCATCCCGGTACTGATGGGTCAAAAGCTCTACCTGGATAAAGATAACCCGTTACACGAGCTGTGCCGGCAGCTGATTTTGGATCACGATAAGATTGTACTTCCTGATCAAGATGAGCATAAATTTGTCGATATTGAGGATCTGCTGGAAGAAATAGTCCGGGCTTTAAGCGGCAGAGCCTTTTATGCCACTGTTGATTTATCTATTTGCGTTGTTCCCTCTGAGCATTTTGCCACCTGGGACCGGGTTTTAGCAGTTTTACTCAAAATAAAAGAACAGGGAGAGGATTACCCTCTCCCGCAATATAGAAAAAGCTCACTTGAGTATAAACTATATCGGACTTATCAATCGCTTTCGGAGCACTATTCCACCAAAGGAATTAAATAGTCATAGCCTTCGGCTGCCATTTCTTCAAGAGGTATAAAGCGCAAAGCCGCACTGTTGATGCAATAACGTAAGCCACCTGATTCTGCGGGACCGTCGTCAAAAACATGACCCAAATGAGAGTCTGCGTCGTTGGATCGGACTTCAATTCGTTCACGGAAAAGGCTTTGATCTTTGTAATAATCCAGCACCCCCTGGCTGATCGGTTTAGAAAAAGATGGCCAGCCACAGCCAGAATCAAACTTATCTGTTGAGATGAAAAGAGGCTCGCCACTTACGATATCCACATAAATACCCTTTTCTATGTGGTAATAGA
>CAZVVR010000138.1:0-4264 GCA_964630605.1 uncultured Mageeibacillus sp.
CTTCCTGATTGCGCAACAGCCAGGTTTCTATCATACCGACAATGCCGTTGACGAGGAAAGAGTAATAGTAATCAATTTTGTACTTTACCGGCTCCGAGTAGACATCCAGCAGGCTGTCGATCAAACTGTCATATCCTGCGGTATAAATTCGTTGTAAAAGCTGACTGTTGGGATTATTAATAATGGTTGCAGCCAGCAGGGGATTTCCCTGTATGGTGCGGCAGACGCTGGAGATAATAGGGATTGTTATTTTTCCGTCTGCCGCAGCAACCACTTGCTGAATCGGATGTGTGCTGTTTGTAGTGGCAGACAATATTTTGACAAATTGCTGGTAAAGATTTTCTTCCAGTTGATTATAAAGATGATCGATATTTTCGTAATGCAGGTAAAAGGTAGTTCTGCTTAAATCGGCTTGCTCTGTCAATTCGCTGACAGTGATGTTACGCAGTTTTTTTTCCTGAAGCAGCTTGATCAGACTCTCCTGTAAAAGCATGTCCGTACGGCGGCTGCGGCGGTCGCCTTTTTCGGGACTGGCGACAAAAGAGATGATAAAGTCAGAATCCTGACGGGAATTTGCCGGTTCTTTTTTCATTTAATGGCCTCCAAATTTGAACTAAGTACAAACATTTTAACATATTCCGAACAGTAATATCCATAGGTGTCGATTAATAGACATATATCCATTAATTGTGTCTGGATATCGAATTTGGCCTTATATATACTAAATCCCATAAGCAAAATAATTTATATTTCCAATTAAATCTGAAAAGCACTTAAATTGATAAGACGGCAAGCGGAGGGAAAGATGTTAGCTGACAAGATTATTAATGTCATTGTCAAACACTATAAAATTGTGATAATTGTTTTCGTCATACTGGCTGGGATAACAGCTTTTCTGGCAACGGGAGTTGAGATCAATTATGACCTTTCCTCTTATATACCCGAAGAAGCCGATTCAACTCAGGCTCTGAAAACAATGCAGGAAGAATTTGGCGAAGCTTTACCTAACGTTGAAGTTGCCATGCCTGACATGACGGTTTCCGATGCTCTTATTTTTAAGGAAAAATTACTTGCCCTTGACTCAGTTTCTGCAGTTATCTGGCTGGACGATCAGGTGGATTTAGCAATTCCTTTGGACTTACAGGATCAGGCTACAGTAGAAAGCTTTTACAAAAATTCAGTGGCGCTGTTTCAGGTAACTGCCGACAAAGATGATGCAGCTGCTACTTTGGTCAGTCTCAGAAATTTAGCCGGTGAAGACGGAGCTGTGCGCGGCCAGGTTGTTGAGTTGGCGGAAGCTCAGCTTGCTACCCAATCTGAAATCACGCGAATAATCCTATTTGCTGTACCGATAGCTCTTATAATTCTGATAATCGCCACTAGTTCCTGGTTTGAACCCGTATTGTTTCTGCTGGTTATTTTCGTGGGCGTATTGCTGAATATGGGAACCAATATTATTTTTTCAGAAGTTTCTTTTATCACGCAATCAGTGGCGGCAGTTTTGCAGCTGGCTGTGACCATGGATTACGTTATATTCTTTTTGCACCGTACCAATGAGTACAAGGCAGCGGGTGAGCCTCTGAATGTTGCTGTGAAAAAAGCAATGAAAAAAAGCTTTCAGCCAATTTCATCGTCGGCAGCAACAACTTTTTTCGGATTTTTGGCTTTGATCTTCATGCGCTTTAAGCTGGGGCCTGACCTGGGTCTGGTTTTGGCCAAGGGTATTGCCTTAAGTCTGATAACAGTATTTGCTCTTTTGCCGGCTTTGATTTTGCTGACAGATAAAATAATCAGGAAAACATCACACCGACCTTTGCTGCCTTCATTCAAAGGTTTGGCAAAAGTTGTGACAAAGCTGGCGGTTCCGGTTTTAATCATTATTGCCTTAATTATAGTTCCTGTATTTTTGGGCCAGCGTGCCAATAATTTCCTTTATGGCATGGGTGGATACTCTGAAGGCTCACGGGCTGCCCGAGACGAGCAAATTGTAACGGATAAGTTTGGAAACAACATGCAAATGGCTTTGCTTGTGCCGCGGGATCAGCCGGCCAAAGAAGAGATATTTATTCAAGAAATGGAACAACTGCCGGAAATAAAATCCATAACAAGTTTTATTAATATCAGCAGTTCCGCTATACCGCCCGAGATTATTTCGGAAGAGCTGACGAGTCAGCTTTTGACAGAAGATTACAGCCGCATGATAGTTATTTCCAATTCACCATCAGAAAGTCCCGAGACTTTTGCACTGGCAGAGCATATCCGTGAGTTGGCTGACGATATTTACAATGAAGGTGAAGAAATACATCTGCTGGGTGAGAATTTTGTGCTAACTGATATGCGAGACACTATTCAGGAAGACAATCTTATAGTTAACGGTTTGGCTATATTGGCTGTGGCTTTGGTTATTGGCCTTGCTTTCCGTTCGCTTACCCTGCCAATTTTACTGGTTCTTACTATAGAAATATCTATTTGGGTTAACCTGGCCATACCGTATTTCAGCGGTACCAACCTGAGCTATATAGGATATCTCATTATCAGTACGGTTCAACTGGGTGCGACGGTCGACTATGGTATTTTGCTGACCCAGCATTATATGGATAACAGGAGAATGCTGGCAAGAAAAGACGCTGCCAGGAGATCTGTCTCCGACACAGCGGGTTCTTTGATGGCTCCGGCCTTAATCCTGTCAGCGGTTGGTTTCGTTTTGGCAGCAGTATCAACTATAAATGTTGTAAGTGAGTTAGGTCTGGTACTGGGAAGAGGTGCCCTGCTGTCATTATTCATGGTTATCTTCTTATTGCCCAACCTCTTGAGAATTTTTGATCGCATTATTGAAAAAACCACTTGGAAGGCAAATTTTATGCCTGATCGTCTTATACATAGGAAACAGAAAACAGGAGTAGACTCAAAATGAACAGAGTTAAGAAAAAGATAAAAATTACTAAAAGAAAGCGCGGCAGAGCTGCATTTCGAGTGATAGCCCTTTTGCTGATATCGGCTTTGATTTTCTCATTCATGCCGACATTTACGGGGAGCGCTGCCACTAATTATTTAACAACTACCGGCCCGCAGGGAGAGCCCATGAAGCGAGAGGTAGTCTATGGAAAGCTGGCTGCTGATGGCAGCAGCATGGGTGTTTGCGTAGTCAATCATTATGAATTGACTGAAATGCAGAATTTTAAAGATTATGGTGATTACAGCAAGGTTTTGCAGCTGACCGGAGAACACGCACCTCAGCTCGATTCAGATCAAGTGAAGCTTCAGGCTACAGCAGGCAGTTACTATTATCAGGGTGATCTCAAATCAAATGATTTGCCCTGGCTGATCGATATTACATATAAACTGGATGGACAAAAAATTACTGCCGCAGAGGCTGCAGGATCCAGCGGTGAACTTTTTATAAAAATAAACAGCAAAGCGAATCCGGCAGTTGATTCCTTCTTTTTTGATCATTATGCCCTGCAGGTGTCAGCTACTTTGAATCCGGACAAAGCACGCTTACTGGAGACGGACGATAGTGCAACCATTGCTATCGAAGGTCAGGATCGCACAGTAAGCTGGATTGTTTTTCCGGGCCAGGAAGCCGATTTGTCCTTAAAACTTCAGGTAAACGATTTTGAAATGACCGCTATGACCTTTGCGGGAATTAGTCTTAATTTTGACTTCGATTTTGACTTGGATGATTTTTCTGACGATACTGCAGCTTTAGGCGAATTGTCGGATGGTATTAAAGAGCTGGCCAATGGGGCTGAAGAACTGGAAGATGCTGTATCTCAGCTTCAGGAAGGATTTACTGAAATAGAGAGTGGCAGCAGTACATTAAAGGAAAATGGTTCAGGCCTGTCACAAGGGGCCGGTGACTTAAAAAGCGGATCTGTTCAGTTAGAGCAGGGAGTCAAGGAATACACCGGAGGTGTCAGTTCGTTAAGCCAGGGTATGAATGGTCTTGCGTCGGGACTGGTACAGTTGCGTGCAGGAGTGGCCCAGCTGGCAGGAAACGGCAACTCTTTAAGCGGAGGATCAAACGAAATTTTGAGTGGTCTGCAGCAAATTCTGCAGGGATTACCTGATGACGAAGCGATGGAAGATATTTCATTCGATCTGCCTACCGAAGAAGAGTTGGCGGAATTAGATGAGCTGGTCCAGGGCTCTGAAGCATTTAAGGCAGGTTTGGATGAACTTGCGCAAGGAGCTGCGGGGATAAACGAGCTTTATCAGGGAATGGAGTCGCTAAAAAATAATTTGGCAAATCTGGGAGCAGAAG
>CAZVVR010000139.1:0-4220 GCA_964630605.1 uncultured Mageeibacillus sp.
CCGCTGGCTTTTTTAAACTAATTAAATATCAGTTTTAGTCTGATAAAATATTTTCTTTACTTTACATCGTGTTCTTTTTTCAAGAGATCGCGAATTTCCTGCAGAAGCCCCAGTTCGCTTTCGGCTTCTTCTTTCTCTGCTGTTTCTGCTTCGGTTTCTGCGGCCAGACGGGCTTCGCGATTTTTACGCATATTATTGAGGCCCTGGACAATAAGGAAGAGGAAAAGGGCAATCAAAAGAAAGCTGATAACTGCCTCAATTACTTGTCCGTAAGTGATGGCTACTTCCTCTGCAGTCTCTGTGGCCTCTGTTAGGACTACTTTTAAGTTAGTGAAATCTACGCCTGCTGTTAAATAGCCGATGACAGGCATGAGCAAACCATTTACAACGCTATCCACGATGCTTTTGAAAGCTAGGCCTAAAACAAAGCCAATAGCTGCATCCATGACGCTTCCTTTTGCGATAAACTCTTTAAATTCTTTCCACATAATTATCTCCCCGTTATTTTGAAGTTATTCTATATCTCGCATATAGTCTTTTAACTCGGCGGGAATAAGCTCAGGCTCACAGCTGACCGCTATAGTGATATTGCTGTCAACTTTGGGAGCAAAGGCTGCCAGATTTTTTACAAAAGAAACGAGATGCTCCGGATTCTCGTCTCCTACCAGTTTGAAAACACTGTCGATGTATATATGTGTAATGTCGTAGTCTTTCGCGTTAAGGCCGGCCAAAAAGGCAAGCAACTCACCATAACCTTTTACCGGATATTCAGTTAGATCAATGAGACGGATTGAGTGGGGAACAATATGGTCAAGACGTCGACCGTGTTCAATAAAAACTATGTTGGAATTTTCCTTGCCAGCTTCAGTTTCAATTTCTTCAAGCATGAGCGGGGTCTTTCCTGAGCCCTTGGCTCCTACTATTAATTCAATCATTTGTTTCTCCTTTCTTTTTGCCCTGAATCATAGTATCATTCTACTTCAGAGCTTTAAAAAAGCCTAGGGCTGTTTTTGAAATATCGGTAAAGGCCAAAACCTACTAAAAGCCGTTGCTACTTGACCTGAAGTATAAAACGACTTATAATAGTACCGATACTTTTGGTACGGAGAAAGAGCGGGGGTCCCGCTCTTTCGTTTGTAGGAGAAATATTTATGAAAAAATTGTCTGAAAAAGAAAGGATTCTTGAAAAAATAACGCCGGTGGCGGAATCGCTTGGTCTTGAATTATTAGATGTTGAAACAGATCGAGCGGGCAACCGCTCTATTTTACGTCTGATTGCTGATCGCAAAGGTGGAATTACACTTGACCAGTTGTCGGAGCTGAGCGAATTGGCAGATCCGCTGGTTGAAAATGATCTGAAAATCGATCATTACGATTTTTTTGAAGTTTCCTCGCCCGGCCTTGATCGTCCGCTTAAGGACAAGGCTGACTTTATCAGATACGAAGGCGAAATAATCAAGTTAAAGCTTTACGCTGCCGTTAAAGACGAAAAAGAATTTGTAGGACCACTGGTCTTTTCAGACGATAAAGTCGGCATTGAGCGAGACGGGGAGAAAATTTTGTTTCCCTTAGACCAGGTAGCACACATTAAGCGTGAGGTAGTTATATAAATTAACCTGTATTTTTGCAGGATGGAATAAAAGGAGAGTATATGAATCGGGATTTTATTGAAGCCCTGAAATCATTGCAAAAAGAGCGTGGTATCGACACCGAAACGCTGTTGGAAGCGATAGAAGAAGCGCTGGTTGCTGCCTACCGCCGTGAATTTGTAATTCGTGTCAAAGACAGAGATCGCGCTGAACGGGCAGAAGACGAAAATGAGGAAGATCGCGATGACGGCATCACGGCTCATATTGACAGGGAAACCGGAGAAATGCGTGTTTACCAGCCGATTACTGTGGTTGAAGAAGTTAAAGATCCCAATTCTGAAATCGGACTGGAAGAAGCTTTGGCTTTGTCAGATGAACTTGAGCCTGGCGATCAATTGGTCAGAGAAGTTGACCCGGCCGATTTCGGGCGACTAGCTGCCCAAACGGCAAAAAGCGTCATAAATCAACGTCTGTCCCAGGCGGAGAAAGAACGTATTCATGAAGAATTCTCTGACCGTGTGGGTGGTTTGGCTACCGGAATAGTGCAACGTAAAGATAGAAGCGAAGTAACGGTGGATATAGATCGGGCTGAGGCTGTCTTACCATACAGTCAGCAATCGAAACTAGACAATTACCGGTTTAACCAGAGAATGCGATTTTTTATTCTCAAGGTGGATGAGCGCCGCAACCGTCCGATTGTTATAGTCTCCCGCAGTCATCCTGATCTGGTGCGCCGAATATTTGAACAGGAAGCTCCGGAAATTGGGTCCGGTGTGGTCGAGATCGTCAGTATCGCCCGCGAAGCGGGGTCCCGTACCAAGATGGCCGTAATCAGCAACGATCCCAATGTGGATCCGGTCGGTGCCTGTGTAGGCCAACGTGGTATGAGAGTTCAGGCTGTAATTGATGAATTAAACGGTGAGAAAATTGATATAATAGCCTGGGATTCTGATGTCCAGACTTTCATCAGCAACGCTTTGTCTCCGGCTAAAGTGCTCCGTGTTATTTTGGAAGAAGAAGACAGGAGCGCCCGTGTCATTGTAGCCGATCATCAGCTTTCGCTGGCGATCGGAAAAGAAGGTCAAAATGCCCGGCTTGCTGCAAAACTGACTGGATGGAAAATAGACATAAAGAGCGAATCGCAGTATCGTGAAATAATAGAAGCAGCCTGGCTGCCCGGCTTCGATGAAGCAGTTGCGGCAGATGAAGCGGAACGCTTTGATCTCGAAGCCGGTGATTACACCGAAGATGATTTTGAAGATATTGAAGAAGAAATTTTGCAGCCGGAACCATCAGGTCCGGTTGATGAGCGCGGAGCCATTGACTTTTTTGACAACCTTGAACAGACAATAGATGTAATGGCTGATGATGAAGCAATTGTCGAGGATGAAGAAGCATTATTTGAGTCCGAAGGTGCGGCTGATTTTCCTGAAGAAGGCATGACCTCTATCAGCGGAGAAGAAGATGAGCGCGAAGAAGATGTTTTCGTTGATTCCGAAACCGCGACAGCGGAGAGAGAAGACGAACAACAACAGAGGTGATATAATGCGCGCAAAACAGCAAAGAATGTGTGTAGCTTGTCGCCGTAAGGGTGACCAAACAACATTTTTGCGCGTTGTATGTGCCGCAGACGGCCGTATGGCTGTAGATCCCGGTCCCAACCTGCAAGGGCGCAGTGCGTATTTGTGCAGGAACATTAACTGCTTTGAACTGGCTCGGAAAAACCGTTCTTTGCAGCGTTCTTTGAAACGCCCGGTACCGGATACAATACTGCAGCAACTTAAAGATAAGATTAATATGGAAATTACTGAGTGGAGGGAGCCTGTTTGAGTTATTATTTACGCATGATGGGATTGGCACGACGAGCCAATAAAGTTATTTTGGGAATAGACCGTATTGAAGCGGCGCTGAAGAAGAATTTTCGAGGCACTATATTTTTAACCCAGGACTTGGCAAACTCGTCGCGTAAAAAAATAATCAGGCTGAGTGCTCAGTCGGATCAGGTCCACGTAAGAGAATTACCGGATAGCAGGGAAAAACTGGGAGCGAGTCAGGGACTCTCTTCCTGTGCGGCAATTGCTGTAAAAAAAAGTACATTAGAACACACCATTCGAGATGCAGTAGATAAAGCTGCATTAACGAAGGGGGAGGTTAGGCAGATATGTTAAAAAGAGAAGAAGCAGATTCTGGACTCAGAGCCGGTTTTATGACCGAAGAAGAAGCTCTGCGCCAGCAGATGGAACATGATGTGGAAACACCTACAGAAGAAGAAATTGAAGAAACTCCTGTCGAAGATAAGGAGGAGGTTCAAGCTGCTTCAAATGATCCTGCCCTCGAGTTAGAACCCCTGGAAGGTCCCGGGTCTACTGTTGAAATGAAAGGGATTTCCGGTAAAAACATTACCAGCGTGATTAAGATTATTAAAAAGAATAAAAAGAAACCCGCTGCAAAAGATGAAACCGAAGCAGAGGAAATTATTACTGAAGCAGCACCGCAGACGGTTGAGGAGGAAACTCCCGCAGCCGCCGAAACAGCAGCTCCCAAAGCAGATTCTTTGACGGCAGAGAAAAAGACTGTAACCCATAAGAAATCTGCTGAAAAGAGCAGCGTCGAAAAGTCTGAGCCTAAATC
>CAZVVR010000140.1:0-4151 GCA_964630605.1 uncultured Mageeibacillus sp.
CAAAAAGAGCGGCGATACTCATCATGCCGTCTAGCCCGATATTGGTAACGCCGGCTTTTTGAGCTATAACAGCGCCTAAGGCTGCAAACAGTATGGGAGCAGTAATTCTGAAAATTGCGAAAACGAAGTCCGTATTAAATACTGTATTTAAAAAACCAGACATTTATTTGCCCTCCTTTATACTTTCGGCCTCCAGTGCTGCCAACTCATCTCTTGTGTTTTTAACCACCAATCTCTGACGTGCACCGGATAGGAATTGATCGGCTGCAAAGAAAAGGAATATCGAAGCTTGGATTATCGCAATCATCTCTGCGGGAACATCGCTGTGTGTCGACATAAGCTGACATCCCCGATCTAGATAGGCCAGGAAAAAGGCTGCGAAAGGCACAAATGCGGGATTGTTACGAGCTAAAATAGCTATTGTTATACCGGTCCAGCCGTAGCCGGGCAACTCTTTCCAGAGAAAAGTGTTATAACGGCCCAAGACTTCAATCGCACCGCCCATTCCCGCGAGAAAACCACCGATAAACTGCGCCAAAACCAAGGTTGACATCACCTTCATGCCCGAATATTTGGCAAAATGAGGATTAATACCGATCATACGAACTTGGTAGCCCCAGCGTGTTCTATACATGAAAATCGCAATAATAACTACAAAAACCAGTCCTACCAAGAAACCATAGGTAAAGCGAGAACCCCCGGGCACCATCGAAGCAATCTTACTTGTTTCCATAAAAGGGAAGGTTTGAGTTGATCCCTTGGAGCGGTCGGCATAAACATTGTTAAGGAAATGCATAATGATGTACATAACAACATAATTCAGCATCAAAGATGATACCATTTCGCTGGCGCCGACTTTCACCCGCAGTATCGCAGGAATTAAGGTGACTATCCCCCCAACCAGAGCACCAACAAAAACGGCTACTATAGGATGAATACCAGCGGGCAGCGGCCAGTAAATACCAATCAATGCTCCAACGAAACCGCCGGCCATAACTGCACCTTCCCCGCCCAAGTTAAACATATCAGCAGAGAACATTACACAAACGCCAAGTCCGGTAAACATCGTAGGAATCATCAAAGCCAAAATCTGATAAACTGACTGAACGTTGAAAGTAGCAGTTTCACCGCGAAAAGATACCAGAGGTGCCAGCATAAGCTGTTTTAACGCTTCAAAAGGCTCGTCCGAAGCCAGAAAGACAAAAATAGCTGCCACGGCCAAAGCCAGCAGAATAGCTGCCAGACCGCGTAGGATATTAAATGTAACCATTCTGCGCTTATACATGAGCTACCTCCTCAATTCTTGCCTCATCCTGTCTTCTTAAACCCAGCATGTATTCGCCCATAATTTCATCTGTTACGTCGCTGGTATCCTCGAAGGAAGCAACAATCTGACCACCGTAAAAAATCAGAAGACGATCGGACATTTCCATAACTTCACTCAGATCAGCTGAAACCAAAAGTACTGCAGCTCCCTCACGGCTTAAGTCGACTAATCGTTTACGAATAAATTCAGTTGCTCCAACATCAATACCACGTGTTGGCTGATCGGCAATAATCAGGTCCGGATCGCTAGAAAATTCACGGGCAACAACTACCTTTTGAATGTTTCCACCGGAAAGCATGTCAACTTGCTGTAATTGATTTCTGGCAACAATGCGATACTCTTCAATAAGTTTAGCAGTATCTTCCTGAATTTTTTTTGTTCGAAAAAAAGGACCTATGTTATATTTTCTGGATGCATAGCGGTCTGCGAGAACATTATCTCGAATACTTCCCGAGGCAGCTATACCGTAAAGCATACGGTCTTCGGGAATAAGAGATACGCCCATTTCACGGATATCTTTTTGTGATTTTTTGAGAATACTTTTTCCGTTAACAAATATCTCACCGGTATGAGCAGTTCTTAAACCGAAAAGTATGTCAACCATTTCTCTTTGACCATTACCCTCAACCCCGGCAATTCCAACAATTTCACCGGCACAAACATCAAAGGAAACGTTATCTACCATTAGCTTATTCCATTCATTGGTATAGCTGACGTTCTTGACAGAAAGCACCACTTCTTGCGGATGAGACTCGCCTTTTTCCAACTCTAAAATAACATCGCGACCCACCATCAGACGTGAAATTTCCTGCTCTGTTATATCTGCCGTTTCATGCACACCCATAAAACGGCCGCCCCGCATAATCGTCAGGCGGTCAGTAAGTTCTTTGATTTCATTTAAGCGGTGAGAAATAAAGATAATAGTTATACCTTCATCACGCAGATTGCGCAGTTGCTGAAACAGCTCTACCATCTCGTTTGAGGTTAAAACTGCAGTAGGTTCATCCAGAATCAATATTTGAGCACCCCGGATCAAAGCCTTTAATATTTCAACTTTCTGTTTCATACCTACCGGTACATCCATAATGCGTTTTTCTGCATCTACATTAAAATGATAACGCTCAGCTATCTCATTTGTCATTCTGACAGCTTCGTCATAATCAATTGCTATGCCTTTTTTAGGAGGCATGCCCAGCACCATATTCTCAGCGACTGTAAGACTGGGGACTAACATCAAGTGTTGGTGAACCATGCCAACCCCATATTCAATCGCCTGAGCCGGAGAAGCCAGCTGAACCTTTTCTCCATTTATGAAAATTTCGCCTTCAGTCGGCTGTTCCATGCCAAAAAGCATTTTAACCAGCGTTGATTTGCCGGCTCCATTTTCACCAATTAATGCATGTATTTCGCCTTTTCTAACAGTAAAATTAACGTTGCGATTTGCTGCGATTCCATTTGGATATATCTTGGAGATATTCCTCATATCTACAGCGAGCTCCATATCACGTGCCGTCCCGTTAGCAGCACCCATCAGTCAATCCTCCGCTTCATCGTCTCTGATTGTAGAGCAGCGGATGATTGAAGTTCCAACCATCCGCTTTCGTTATATTTCTATGTTGAAATAGAATATTTGCTTATTTACTTATGGCTGCAGTGAATCTCTTAATTCTTCAGCAGCGCCTGATTCGTCACCAATAGCCGTAGGAACTTCAATGTCACCATTTACAATGCCATCCAGTGCTTCCTGAACACTAGCTTTGACTTCGTCGGGTGTATAGGTGTCATAGTTTTTGTCTGTTACGATCCCAACGCCGTCCTCGGGTATACCCAAAAGGATGTCTTCGCCGTAATGTTCACGTCCTGCGTCTAGTTCATCAAAAAACCAAATGATTGAGCTACCAATCTTCTTTAAACCGCTGGTCAGAGTGATAGATGCCAGCTCATCGGAAAAGGTCTCCTCCTGGTCAGAGTCAACACCGATAAACCAAGCCTTACCTGTTTCAAAAGCAGCTTCGGCGGCACCGTTTCCGGAGTTTCCGGCTACCCCCCAGATAATGTCACAGTTGTTGTCATTGATCATGGAAATGGCCAATTCCTTTGCTCTGGCCGGATCAACATAACTGTTAACGTAACGGGTGTCTACTTTGATGTCTTCATTTGCATGCTGGGCACCTAAAAGGAAGCCATACAAAAAGTCATTGATAACAGGACTGTCAACTCCACCGACAAAACCGACTACAGATTCTTCATTAATATTATCCAGATCGGTTTCCAGTGTCATATAACCTGCGAAAACACCAACCAAATATCCCATGTCATTTTGCTTGTAGTTGATATTCACGATATTGTCGCCATCTCCGGCAGAGTCGTAAATCAAATACTTCTGATCAGGATATTCAGCTGCTACTTCGTTCAGATAATCAGGCATCTGATAGGTTCCGCATATTATCAGGTCATACTCACCTGATTCGGAAACTTCGTAAAGAGTGCTAAGCCATTTGGGCTGATCTGCGTCCGTGCCACCCATTTCAATGGTGTTATAGGTAATGCGGCCGGCTGCTGCCAGTTCGGCAAGTCCTGCTTCTGCTGAATCGAAGAATGATCTATCACCGAGGGTACCGTTGACCAGATTGACAACGTTAAATACTTTTCCTTCTGGTTCAGTCGGTTCTTCGACAGGTTCTGTAACGCCAGGTTCTTCAGGCGGATCAGTTGGTTCTGCGGGTTCTGAAGGTGCACAAGACACCATCATTGCCACGACCAAAAGCAGGCTTAGCAAAGTGGTTAGAATTTTTTTCATTTTTTCCTCCTTGAAATTGCATTG
>CAZVVR010000141.1:0-4066 GCA_964630605.1 uncultured Mageeibacillus sp.
TGAACGATATAACGAACAAATGAGACAGCTCCCACCTATGTGTTTAAAAGGAAAGAACCTAAGAGGTGCACATGCAGAAAAATTATAGTTATGATTTTTTTAAAACAACTGCAGATTATGTCCTGGCCAGGACAGGATTTAAAATTGATTTGGCTCTTATATTGGGCTCTTCCTTAGGGGCATTAGCAGAAGAGATAGAAAATCCCATTGAGATTGATTATGCAGATATTCCCAACTTTTTGAAAACAACTGTTGATTCGCATGCAGGGAAATTGATTATCGGCGACCTGAGCGGCAAAAAGGTTGTTTGCATGTCGGGCAGGTTTCACTATTACGAAGGCTATGATTTTGAACAGCTGCAAATTCCAATTCGGCTATTTCATCTTTTGGGAGCAAAAGCTGTTATTCTTACCAATGCTGCAGGCGCAGTGAACACCTCTTTTAATGTAGGTGACATCATGTTAATTAAGGATCACATAAAGCTCACGGGTGCCAGTCCTTTAAGAGGGGAGAATATTAGTGAATTTGGTCCCAGATTCTTTGATGTTTCAGATATGTACAGTAAAGAATTGAGAGTTATAGCTAAAAAGTGTGCTGAACAAATCGATATGGAATTAAGGGAGGGAGTATATTTTTACGCAGCGGGCCCACAGTTCGAAACACCAGCAGAAATTAAGGCAATGAGGATACTGGGTGCTGATGCAGTTGGAATGTCTACAGTTACTGAAGCTATTACTGCGGCACAATGCGATATGAAAGTTTTAGGCTTATCCCTGTTAACTAATATGGCAGCGGGGATTGTGGCCGATCAGGCAGTCACAACAGAAGAAGTCAATCAGACTGCTGTTCAGACATCAGAAAAATTTAAAGAATTAATCAAAGAAATAGTTAAAAAAATAGAATAAAAGGAACACTATGGAAAGATATGACGAAGGTTTAGCCTTTTTGCTGCGGTACGAAAATGTAGCCTGGTACGAAGATGGTCGGGTTCGTATTTTAGACCGGAGAGTGTATCCGACGGAAATTAACTTTGTTAGCTGCGATTCGCATCAGGAGGTAGCTCAGGCGATAGCGGATATGGTTACTCAAAGTGCCGGCCCCTATACTGCTGCCGGTATGGGTATGGCTCTGGCTGCGTATGAATGCAGAAATATGAACCAACAAAACATGAAAACCTATTTGGAAAAAGCAGCCTACACTTTATCGCACGCCAGGCCGACGACAGTGAGCCGGATGAAGCAGGTCACCAATGCTTGCTTAGACGCAGCAACAATAGCTATGGCTGCAGGACGAGAAGTAGACGCAGCTATATTTGAACATACTGTGAATTCTCTGAATCGCAGATATTCCACTATGGAAAAAGTCGGAAAATACTTGGTGGATATGTTTCCGGACAAAGCTAATGTGATGACACAGTGTTTTGGTGAGACCATTGTAGGTATGATGTTGCGGGTTGCTAAAAAGCGACAAAAACAGCTAAATCTTTTCGTTCCCGAGACCAGGCCCTATTTCCAGGGCTCACGACTCACCGCCAGCGTGGCCTATGACCAAGGTTTCGATACGACTGTTATAACAGATAATATGGCTGCATTTGTTATGCAGACAAAAAACATCAGCCTATTTACCTCGGCGGCAGATGTAATCTGTCTGGATGGGCATGTAGTCAATAAAATAGGAACCTACCAGATGGCGATTGCAGCTAATTACCATGGGATTCCTTATTTTGTAACGGGTTTGCCTGATGCTGCTCATCCCGGCATTGATACGGTGAAAATTGAAGAAAGAGATTCGAAATTAGTTCTTGAAGCCAGAGGGGTCAAGAACACACTTGATGGTGTAAAAGGGTATTACCCTTCCTTTGACATTACTCCCCCTCATCTGGTCAGCGGAGTCGTGACAGACAAAGGCATCTATTCTCCCTATGATCTTCACAGATATTTTGACAGCACGGTCGAACAGTTTTATTAAGCAAGAATAAAATTCCAGATTAACAATGGCCTATGTCTCATTGTCTCATTTTCAAAAGCATTTCAGCGTCTCTGAGATTGCTCCCGGCCAATTCCAGACGTTCCGATATAGTCATTTCATCTTCAAGATCGTTGATCAGCACCTGACTGCCATGGAGAGCCTTTGTGCGCCATTTGACAGCGTGAATGAACTCTTCTGTTTCTTTCCAAAGATACGGAGTAGGCAGGAAACCGGCAGCGAAAATTTTATAAAAACCTTCGGCACTGTAGAGGTCGCTGTAGTTATTTTCCAGATAAGCGATTAATTGCCTGGAATCCAGATAAAGCTTACGTTCACGTTCCAGAGCCTCCGTATTTTTGCTCATATTATCAATCAGTCCCCGCTGTTTTGCACGACGGTATTCCTTTAAAGTATAAAGTGTTATTTTGATGCTTTCGTCAATCACTTCCGGCGTCGCTAAATGTGAAGCTTCTGAGTAGCTTACTACGTGCAGGAGTTCTGGGCTCGATTCATTATTGGCTTCAATATCATCCATAAGACAGGTAACTGCTGCCAGTTGAACCTTAGCTTTATAAGGGTCAGCTACAAAATATTCCAGACCGGCACGAGGTTGCAGCAAGACCTTGAAATTTTCGTCTTCCAAAGATCGTACTAAAGTCAGCATAGCTCTGGATTTAGCAAGATCTTGGACACCCCAGGTACTGCTGGGGGTGTTAAGCATATTTTGCAGAATAAAAGTTTTGATCCCGAGTTGTTTGACCAGCTTTGCCGCCAGATATGCCGAGACAATATAAGTGACATCATCTGCACCGCGGAATGCGAAATGATGCGAAACATTGGCTTCAAAAGGCTTGCCTGTGCTGGCTACATAACGGATGGCCAGAATCTGTTGTTTCAAATTGGTGTAAAGATCGTAGGGACCTCTGCCGTCAAGCAGATTGAACCACCAAAGGGACATGGCATGCCAGCAGATATTGATGGTTTCCTCATACATTTGTGCCAGTTCGCTGATGTTTTTTGTGCCGGCGTAAGTGCGTAACAACAGCGGTCTGGCTGCTTCGTATATCTGGACATACTCATCCGGTGAGTTTATTGGCACACCACCGCCATTAATCTTGCCGCGCCAGTCCTCACCAAAGTTAGATTGCGTTAACTGGGATGTTCCCAGAGAAAAAATGTCTAGCAAACCACTGCCCGCCAGTTGACGCGCCCAGTCAGCACATTCACGTATGGCTTCAAATCTCTTTTGATCTGAAGAATAAGGACCCACATGTGCCCTAATCAGAGGACGTTTGCCCAGGGTTCCAGTCCTATTCGCCCGGAGGCGTTTCAGAACGCTGTCCTGTCTGCTGCCAAACTCGGGGTAAGTACCGGTCGGCTGGCTTTTTAGGTAATGATATTCACCCTTGTCAATGATTTCTTTGGCAAAAATTTCACGATCATCGTCATACTGGCTGACCTCTAACATTTCCGGAGGGATGACTTCACTGGGAACTCCCATGGTAATCAAGCTGTCCCTTGCGGATTCTCCGCCCTGAAAACAGTTGACAAGATTTCCAAATTCTTTTTTAATTGCGCTGCAGGATTCAGGTAAACCGCCGAAAAAGATAGCGTCAACAGGGCCGCCCTGACTAGCAAGCATCTGCTTTTTTTTCAATTCTTCAATAAAGTATCCGAATATTCGCAAAGCATCAGCTTTGTCCAGACGATAGGTCAAGCCGACCCTGTTAATATTGTTATGGCTGATCCAGTCAATTAGCTCCTCTCTTGCTCTTTCATCAGTGATGTGAGAAAGCGCCATTTCAACCTGTTCGTCTGCCCGGATAACTTTATATCCACAGTCCAACAAAAGTGAGGCAGCAGACTGGATGCCAATTGTGTGAGCATCATGTGCGGTTTTTAAAAAGGCATAAATTGCTGAAGAATTATCTTTTCTCATTTGCTTCTCTTTCTGACAAAACGGGGAAAAATTTTCCTAAATCAAAGTTTCTTAAATTCCGTCCAGTTTCACGGAAATCTAATTCCATTAAAGCGGAGGCAAGATCAATGACAAGCTCTGTATATCTCATATCTATATTTAATATCTTGCCTAAAGCCT
>CAZVVR010000142.1:0-4052 GCA_964630605.1 uncultured Mageeibacillus sp.
GTGCTTTTTTGCTAATTGATAAGCGGCGCGATCGTGCAACCATTCCTGCCAGAAGAACTGTCATTATCCATTTGGCTATGATCGAACTTCCGCCCCGCGCAATAAAAGGCAAAGTAACTCCGGTCAGAGGCAAAAGCCCGGTGGTACCTCCAATAACAATTAACGCTTCCATCAAGAGACATGTACTGAGGCCTAAAATCAAGCTGGAAGTGAACCCATCACGGGCTGTGATAATCGCTGATGCTGATCGCAACCAGATTACAAAAAAGAGAACAATGACAGAGACTGCTATAAGTAAACCCATTTCCTCCCAGAGAATGGAAAATATCATATCAGAACTCGCCAAAGGGATGCCTTCCGGAGTGCCATTTCCCACACCGCGACCAAATAGTCCACCGCGCCCTACCGCCTGTAATCCATATACAATTTGACGGTTATCGTCATTTAGGTGATCCCATAATGAGAACCAGCCGTATAAACGTCGCTGCACATAAGGCATTGCATTATAAGCTAAAACGCCAACTACTGATGCTCCTGTCAGTGCCAGAAATGACAACAGATATTCTGAGGTCATAATGGCAAAGACAATTAAAGTTGTGGGAAGAAGCACCATAAGAGAACCCAGATCAGGCAGCAGCAAGACTAAACCGGCGTTAAACGCAGCCCAAAGAGCAAAGATTATAATGTTTCGTCTGTTGGCCCGGGTTTTAAAAAAGTTAGCCAGTACTATAATCCAGGTTATTTTAGCAAACTCGGTTAATTGCAAAGAAAACCCACCCGGCAGATTAATCCACAAACCCGCTCCATGTGTTTCCCCGCCTCTGCCTGCTACTAAAGTAACCAGATAAAGCAGCGGTGTCAGCACAAAGCAAAATACCGCCAGTTTTTCTAAAATACTTGTGCGTCTGACCAAAAATAAGATGATGGGAAAAAGAGTTAAACCGATAAAAATTGCTATGGTCTGACTAAAAAACACCGATCTTAAACTCGCAAACCATTGTTCCATTGTGTAGCCTTCAATCCAGTCCGGAAAACTACGGGATAAAAACAGTAACCGCGACTGCAAAAGAAGACCTAAGGTACTTAACAGCATAACGCTGTGCCAGATGCTCTCGTCGAATCCAGGTGTAAGACGGGACATAGACAGGTAAAGCAACTGAGCGTAAAGAAAAATTATTCCCAGAATAATTACCACAAGCACTGACAAATCTTCTGTGACTGTTCCCTGCATGCCAACAAATATTACAGCGGTGCCCACAATCTGCAGCAAGAAAATAAATATACCAGACAACCAGGAACGACCTTTTGGAACTGCAAGCAACTCTTCAGTTAAACTGCTTTCCTCCATAGCTTCTATGTCAACTACAAAAGAGAATTGCTGAGTACCAATACCGATTACATCACCTTGCCGGATCTCGGTTCTTTCTCTGACTTCTTTGTGATTCAAAAACAAAAGAGCCTGAGATGTTGGTTCCAGATACCACCGCCGATTAAAGTAATAAATCATGGCATTCCTTCTGGCTATGCCTTTGCCCCGCACTCTAATATCAGCGGATCGCGAGGATCCAATCAAAGTTGTGTGATAAAGAGGCAAAGGACGCACAAACTCTTGGTCAAGAGGATCTGAGGCCAAGAGAAAAAATCCATTTACCGGAATTTTGGCATATTTCGAGCGTTGAAAAAAATCACGTAAGCTTTTAGTCAGCAGAATGGCGGCGACCGGTACGACTAAAAAGACAAAACCATAACGGGTCAGATGCGTAAAATCAGCGAATGACAATTTAATTATTCTTTCTTAACTCGAGTTTTGAAAATAAAATATTATTCTCATCCGGAATTTCCGGCAGCAGTACTTCCAGAGCTGAAGCATCTTTACTGATGCATTCCCGCAGAATACAAAGGATAGCTTCCATAAATCCAGGTAATCCCACAGAGTTACACCGGCTCAGTCGAAGCAGATGATTGATTTCTATATCCAAATAAGAACTATCTTCCACCTGTTGCAGGATCATGATCTTATCATTTTCGGTTTCTGACGTTTCTTCTTTTTCAAGATAAAGCTCTTCGTGAAGTTTCTCGCCGGGACGCAGCCCGATAATATCGATCGGGATTTCTTCCTCGGGAACATATCCGGAAAGTCGAATTAAATCCCTGGCCAAATCAATTATTTTAACCGGCCGTCCCATATCAAGAACGAATATTTCGCCACCCTCTGCATAAGCACCGGCCTGCAGTACCAAACTGGAAGCCTCTGAGATAGTCATAAAATAACGCGTGACTTCCGGGTCAGTAACCGTAACTCGCTTTTGTTCTTTGATCTGGCGCTCGAAAAGAGGAATAACACTGCCATTGCTTCCCAAAACATTGCCGAAACGCACAGCAGCAAAATTAGTTTTTTCATAAGTTTTATTCAAAGCCAATGTAATAATTTCGCACATTCTTTTGGTAGCACCCATGACATTGGTTGGATTGACAGCTTTATCTGTGGAAATAAGAACAAAATGCTCAGTTTTGGCGCGACCTGCCTGCCGTGCCACATTATAGGTACCATAAACATTGTTGATAACAGCTTCACAAGGATTATCTTCCATTAAAGGAACATGCTTGTGCGCGGCAGCATGAAAAACAAGATCCGGCTTCCAGTGGTTGAAAATTTGAGCAATCCGACGCTGGTCGCGCACAGATCCTATCAGTACCTGCATGTTGAGACTGTCACCGTATGCCGAGAGCAATTCCTGCTGCAAATCATAAACTGAATTTTCATAAATATCGAAAATCAAAAGAACTGAAGGTCTGTAAGCTGCAATCTGGCGGACCAGTTCTGAGCCGATCGAACCGCCGCCTCCCGTTACCAGAACAGTCTTCCCTCTAATGTATTTGGAAATTTGTTCCAAATTCAGATCAATCTCTTCCCGGCCCAGTAAATCTTCGATCGTGATATCGCGAACGTCAGTCAAACGAACCTTAGTTTTCTGCAATTGTGTGTAAAAAGGCAGAATACTGACACGACTTTCCGTCTGATAACAAATATCCACAATAGCGCGAATTGTGTTTCTGGAGGCGGAAGGAATGGCAATAATAATTTCGTCTATACTATATTTTTCTGCTAAATCCGGAATATCATGGCGGTTACCGAGTACAGGCACCCCATTGTTTTTATAATTAAGAATCAAGGGATTATCATCAATTAATAAAAGCGGAACACGGTTGGTCATGGAGGTTTTGAGTTCAGTAATAAGCTGTGAACCTGCTTCCCCGGCACCAACGATCATTACTCTTTTTTGTGACTGACGGTCTTTGCCGGTTCTCTTTAATCTAACTGATGATGAATAAAAGCGATATATAAAACGTATCAGAAAAACGGCAGACGTTAGTAAAAACCAATAAACTACATAAGTTGAAAAACCAAAATGCAGGTCCATTATCTGCATAATCAGAACAGATAATATTAACTGCAGCGTGGTTCCGGCAGTAAGAATCAAATACTGTGAACCGCGGGCAAAAGCCCACATTTGATCATAAAACCCAACTAGAGTAAAGATGATTAAAGCTGTTATCGGCAAAACAAACCAGCTGGCTGTAAAAATCTGCCATTGCCTGACAGGAATGTCGCCGTTATTAATAATGAAAATGGCCAGAAGCATAGCAATTAGACTTGCTGCCGGATCATAGACAAATAAAAATATTTTTTTAGGTGTTAACTTTTTTCTACTTAACATAAGCTCCATTTATTCTATTTCTTCTAATGGGAAATTTTACTAGATACTAGTGCAAGATGCAAGAAACAAGCCTATTATGAGCTTTTTCTATTCACTTATACAATTTTGGACACTGGCGCTTTTATCAAAATCAATGTTATTTACAACTATTTGAGCAGAAAATAGCTTTTTAAGGTTGAAAAAGACTTCAAAGCTTGACAATTCAATATTTGTCACTCCATAATGTTTAAAGATATTTGCCAGAAGGAGGCTCCCTAATATGAATAAAACAGAATTAACCAATGCAGTCGCGAAGTCCACTGGACTAACAAAGAAAGACAGCGAAAAAGCTGT
>CAZVVR010000143.1:0-3970 GCA_964630605.1 uncultured Mageeibacillus sp.
GAACATTCCGATGACACCCTGCGCAAAGTTGGTTGTGAAGGATGTGCGGAAAATCAGGACAATTCCCAGCGCTGCCAGCGCGTAAATGCTGCCATACTCTATCGAGCGTAAAATGACGCCCAACAGACTACTCATTTAACAGGTCCCCATACAATAATGTTCGCTGACCATACATAGCCGATGCCGGCTGCGATGCTGCAGATCACGGTTCCGTCTTTTATCTTGCCTTGCTCAAGCGCCAGTTTTGGTGAGAGCATCTGGTCGATCTGACCAAGGTGGCCATAATTTTCTAAATAGATAGTCTGATCCGGCGTCAGGCCGAGAGCTTCTACCATAGCATTGTGTCCCGAGCGTTTAATATGAAGAATACTTAAATAATCAATGTCATCTCGCGTGAGGTTGCTTTTGTCAAGAGCGTCATCGATACAAGCGTACCAATTTGGCATCGACACTTCATTCAGCCGGTCCTTCATCTTTTTGGCATCCATCAGACGCAAAGATTTGTAAGCTTCATCAATGTTGTCGCAGGTGATTGGATTGACGAGTCCGCCGATCTCAACTCCGGCCGAACGTGCCAGCGAACCGTCTGAACGGATGCTGCCGCCGCGAAGTTCGTTTTTTCCGAGATTCTTTTTTAGGAGAAAAGCGCCGCCACCGGCTGCGAGGTTATACATCATGGACATGTCTTTGTCTGTGAAATCGACGAAGTCGCCGTTTCTGTAGCCGCCGGCTATCATGATGACATTGAGGTCAGGATCGGCTAAAAGCATGGATTTGGCCATTTCCATGGCGGTTAGTGTAGTACAGCAGCGGTTTTGAACGTCAATGCCCCAGGCGTTGGTCGCTCCGATGCGATCCTGTATGTAAACTGCTGATGTTGTCAGTGGATACTCTTTCCATTCCTCACCGACGCAAAGAATGACGTCTATTTCCAATGGATCCATATCGGCGTCTTTGAGGCAATCAAGGGCAGCCAGAGCTCCCATCTCTTGAGTGCCGTCTTTTTCACTATCCGTTGGGATGACTTTTTCTACTATACCGAGTTTTTCTATGACAGCTTCTTCGGCCCACCAGCCACCGGTAGCTTCGGATATTTCTTTTGCTGTCATCCGGCCTTCCGGCAGGTAAATTCCGATTCCGGCTATTCCCACATGATCTCTCATATTTCTCTCCTTATTTTTAATCCTTTAACCTGCAAATACGTTAAGTAAGTCTACTTAAACTTATACAAACACTTCAGATCCACAAGAGAAGATTTGGTCTAATTGTTGATGAACACCTATTCTTGTGAATACCTATTCACTTTGTTAAAATCATATCATCGCAGTGTTTGTTTGTCTAGACTAAAAATGTTTTTGGTCTTGAAAGTTATAGCTCCTTATGCTGAATTAATGCTTTAGCATAGGAAAAAGAGGTATGAAAAATGATGCTACATGTTTTGTGGCATAAATGAGAGGATAGAAATATGCAAACTATTGGTAAAACTTTTGAAGAGATTCAAATCGGTGATACGGCTTCATTCACGAAAACTATCACAGAAACAGACGTCTATTTGTTTGCCGGAATTAGTGGTGATCTTAACCCGGCACATGTCGATGAAGAAACGGCAAAAACTACAAGTTTTAAAACCAGGATTGCCCATGGAGCGCTGGTAGCCGGACTGATTTCTACAGTCTTAGGAACAAAGCTGCCGGGTAACGGGACCATATATTTGGCCCAGACCAGCAATTTTACAGCGCCGGTACCTTTTAATGACACCATCACTGCAACCGTTACTGTCAGAGAAAAAACTGAGAGAAAACGCGTTATCCTTGATACCGTGTGCACTAATCAGGATGGCGATGTAGTAATTAAGGGCGAGGCAACCGTTCTTTGCCCGAGATTGCCGAAAACTGAATAATTAAACACAGACGTGTTGAAGTTGTGATCTGCGCATAGATTAGCCTTTGCCTAGAATGGTGCCCTGCATAGAATGGTGCCAGGCACCATTCTATGCAGGGCTGATTTCCAAAAATTCTGACTAGGCTGCTTTTTTCAGCTGCCAGTCTTCTAGTGCTTCTGTAACCAGGGTTTCAACCAGATCACTTAAACTGTAGCCGCCCTGTTCTGCCATCAGTGGATAGTGGGCATAACCCGGTTCCAGGGCCGGCATGGTGTTAATCTCGATGACGTTGGCTTTGCCGTTTTCATCAAGTTTGATATCGACGCGTGCCAGTTCGGAACATTGCAGTGCTTTATATGCCTGCAGAGCTGTCGCTGCAATTTCATCGTTTAGCTTTGGCGAAATTTTGGCCGGGCAGATACGTCTGACACCGTTTTCGGCCTTGACCTCCACAGTTTGCGTATTGGTACCGTATTTTTCAGGAATTTCCAGTTCAGTAATCGGCAGAACCTGAGGATCTTGTGTTCCCAGAATGGCGACTGAAAATTCTCGGCCCGGCAGGTAACCTTCGACCAGGGCCGATTGTTTAAAGTTTTCAATAACGTAATCTACCTGTCCACGAAGTTCAGCTTCGTTTTCCACGAGGCTGTCCGCGGTTATACCCAAAGCTGACCCCTCATGAACCGGTTTTACAAACATGGGGAATTTCATATCGGCATTAAGTGGGTCTTTTGCCGTGAAAAAGGTTTGAAAAGCTGAGATTGGAACACCTGCCGCTGCAAAGGCAGCGTTGGCGCTGGCTTTGTTCAGGGCAGCAGCTTGCGCTGACAAGCTGGAACCGACAAAAGGAATATCCATTAGTTCCAGAAGAGCGAATATATTCGCCTGTTCTTGTTTGCTGTTGATTCCGGTACAGATATTAAAATAACATCCAGCTTACCAGCTGCTTGAATATCCTGCAGTAAATTAAGGGTAGCCGGGATTTTTATCACACGATGTCCGCGACTGATAAAAGCCTGTTCAACGTAATCGGCAATGATTGCCGGCTGACGATAGCTGCGCGGGTCAAGTATTTTTTCTTTACCTGTTTGTTTTTTAGGCTCGTTATACACGAGTCCTACTTTATACATAATTTTATACCTCCACAGATCAAGTTAACATAATCGCAAACAGACACAAGTGGAGATGTTACGTAAGTGAAACTGATTTTTTTTGTTACGTTTTAAACTCGTTAGGAAACCTGAAGCCGATCAAAGCGCCTTGTTTGAGATCTATAGTGAGATCTGTCATGACTTTATAAAAGTCACTGAGATAAGGTTCATGTCCTACTAAAACATAGCTGCGTTTGGGATCTTTTTGCTTTAGCATATGATAAAGCGACTCGTAATCACCTTCCGCCAGAGCTTCGATTTCTACAATTTCGCTGCCACCGTATGCCGAAGCCAGCATTTCCGCTGTCTGCCTGGCACGTGTGAGTGGTGAAGTCCAGATTATGGGATCAGGACCAATTAGTTTTTTATATTCAGAAATGCGCTTACTTAATTTCTTGCGCCCTTTTTCCGTTAATTGTCTTTCTGCATCCGGATCTGCTGAGTGGCGTTCAGCTATACCATGTCGGAGCAACCATACATTCATTAATATTCTCTCCTTATTTAATAATTCGTAATTTAATAATTTGAATAACCTGTTTTGAGCATAGCAGGGCGTGAGAAATAAAAATGTATCATATGCATTTTCACGGGATAAGAAACTATAAATAAAAGAAAGTGTGAAATTTTTGCCAATATACAAAAAGACTGTCCCATGAAGGGAACAGCCTTTTTGGAATCTGCACAATAATCTAAAGCCTAAACCGGGACATGATATGTTGAAGTGATGTAATTATGTCACTACTCAAGCTGGTCTATCATTTCTTTTTTGGAGGCGCCGGTCTTGAAACCCTTGGTAATGCTGGCTTTTTTAGAAGTGTCTCCAAGGAGGATGCCTCCGCAAAGTTTACCATCTGTGAAAAAGAGTTCTTTGAAGTTATCACCGTCCTGAATCTTGTGAGTTTCGTATAGAAGATCAGGGTTGGAGCCAACATCACCA
>CAZVVR010000144.1:0-3962 GCA_964630605.1 uncultured Mageeibacillus sp.
CTATATTTTAATATCATTGTATTGTAGTTTGACAATTAAATATGGAGGTGATTACCATTAACTGGCTAGAATTATTAGTCGGTCTTTTTATAGGTGCTTTCCTCGCTATGCTTTTGACTAGAATATATTTTATAAAAGGTCTGGATAAAAAGAGTAAAAAGCTGGATGAGTCCCGTAAGAAGACTGAAGCAGAAGCCTTAGAACTTATTGGTGAAGCTGTTAAGACAGGTGAAGATAAAAAACGTGAGTTATTGTTGCTTGCGAAAGAAGAAGTTCACAAAACCCGCCTCGAGTTAGAAAAAGATGTTCGTGAAAAACGACAGGATATTTCTCGGGAACGGGCACGTCTGGAACAAAAGGAAGAACAGCTAGATCGACGGACACAGAGTCTGGAAGATCGTAATCGTAATAATGATGAACGCGAGCAGCTGCTGAAGGAGCGGGAAGAAGAAATTCAAACGCTTGGCGCAAAAAAGACTGCTGAACTGGAGCGTATCGCCGGCCTCACGGTCAGCGAAGCACGCGAGCTGGTCCTCGAAGATGCTGAGAGAGAATACCGCCACGATATGGCTGTACTCTACCGCAAGATAGAAGAGGAAAGTAAAAATAAAGCTGAAGATCGAGCCAAAGAAATTGTGGTATCTTCAATTCAGCGTTACGCATCAGACTATGTATCTGACGCTAGCGTATCTGTTGTAGTTTTACCTAACGAAGAAATGAAAGGGAGAATTATCGGACGTGAAGGCCGCAATATTCGCACCATTGAACAACTGACAGGTGTAGACCTAATCGTTGATGACACTCCCGAAGCAGTAATAATATCCTGCTTTGATCCTATAAGACGAGAAGTTGCACGTATTGCAATAGAAAAACTCGTCCAAGATGGTCGGATACATCCCTCCCGCATTGAGGAAATGGTAGATAAAGCTCAAAAAGAGGTTAAAAACTCGATTATTGAAGCGGGTGAACAAGCTGTCTTTGAGACTGGTGTAATCGGACTGCCCCAAGAAATTATTAATACTTTGGGAAGATTGCGTTATCGCACCAGCTACGGACAAAACGTATTGCAACATTCTATTGAAGTATGTTTCCTTACAGGAATGATGGCTGCAGAACTTGATCTCGATGTAGACGCTGCCAAACGTGCAGGTCTTCTACATGACATCGGTAAAGCGGTAGACTTCGAAATGGAAGGTTCTCACGTTGAACTGGGTGTAGAATTGGCCAAACGGCATAAGCTCGATCAAATCACTATTAACGGTATCGAGTCACACCATGGTGATACAGAACCAAATTCTCTGATATCTTCTCTGGTGGGAGCTGCGGATGCAATATCAGCGGCCAGACCCGGAGCCCGCAGGGACAACGTTGAAAACTATATCAGACGTATTGAAAGATTGGAAGAAATTGCTAATTCTGTAGAAGGTGTAGAAAACTCTTATGCAGTGCAGGCGGGCCGCGAAGTTCGCGTAATCGTTATGCCGGAAAAAATGTCGGAAGAGGAAATGCCTCTTCGTGCTCACGAAATCAGTAAGCAAATTGAACAGGAACTTAGCTATCCCGGTCAAATAAAAGTGAATCTAATTCGCGAAAGCCGTGTAGTGGATTATGCTAAATAAGTAGAAAAAGCTGTCTTTTTTACAAGAGACAGCTTTTTTGATCTCTTTTCCACAAATTTGTTAGAATTATCCTTAGAAAAACTTCCGAAACAAGAGCATTATTTGTGCTTTTTTGGCAGCTGTATGTGTTAATCTGATTGCAACCATGAAAAGATCCGTAAAGCAGGTATATTTATATTTAAGAAACAGATTTAAGGTCTGGCTATGTCTGGGACTTTGTTTTTTGATGCTCACTGCTCCATTGGCCTGTCAGCGAGGTCCGGAAGCAGAAAGCTTCGACCCTCTTGCAGATCCCAATAAAATAATAATACCTACAATCAGATCCGGGACTGAAGAACCCAAGTCTAGCCTACGGATACGATATCAGGATGAGGGAAACTTAAATCCTCTTTTGGAGCATTCATACAGCACTCAATCTGTTTTCTCACTTGTATATGATTCCTTATTTACCTTTGATTCCACAGGTCTTTTACAGAAAAATTTAGTTGATTCAGCCATATTAGATGATGATGAGCTAATGTGGACCCTTAATATCAAGGATATCAGCTTTCATTCGGGTCAAAAGTTAACTTCCGATGACGTAAAGGCATCACTTATTTTTTGGCTTGAAAATAATCTTGAACATACCCCCGCTGTATTGATTGATTCAGAAACCGGCCCAACCAGTGAGGAAGAAACAGATACAGAGACGGGTTTTACCGATGTAACAGATACAGATGAAACTGAAGAAACTGAAGAAAATACTGAAAACGACTCCGAGCCTGTATCCACGACTGATAACAACTTAACAACTGAAACGGATTCAGAAGAAAATACCACAGAATCTGATAGCGAAGCTTCAGACGATGAATTTGATTATTATTTGGATACTCCGCTTTTAGGTGAATCAGCGCAGATTGATCTTTATTCGGGAACCTTGGCTGTAAGTCTGGGGCGCGGTCGGCTGATTGAAGCTATAAACACACCTGATTCAGATACGATTGAAATCAAGCTGCAGAAGCCGGCTCCAATATTAGATTTACTTACATTTCCTGTTATACCGGCTGAGTATGTTGCCAGTAAAGCATATGAGATCATTCCGGGAACTAACGATTATCAGATTGTTGAAAGAGAAGTAAATGGAAATTTGCGTTTGTTGCGGCAGAAAGACCAAGCAGCCCAGATAAATGAGATAATCGCTTATAACTGTTTAGGGGTAATGGAGGCTTTAGAGCAATTCGAAAATAATAATATTGACATTCTTTTGCTAAATAGAGAAGAAGGTGATCGTCTTCAGAAACGTTCCCGGGTAAAAAGTCAGGATTACAGAGATTCGGGCTTTGTTTCACTCTATATTCCGAATAATCAACTTAAAATGCAAATTCAAGCATACATTTCTGACGGCGATCCGAATCATTTAAGTGCGCCTTTTCCATATTCTCCCTACTATACCAGAGCAGGGGATTTCCGCTTGTTTGCTCAAACTGAAATAGTTGAGACAAAAGATCCCGGGCAAAGCCTATCCGAAAATAACTCGACCATGGCAACGTTTACTGATGAATCTGCAAATTTTGAAGACAGCGGGCAAGAAAATTTGCCTTTATGCCGTATCCTCATGCCCAGAGTATTTTATCCTTTGGCCCTGCAGACTAAACTTACGTCTTTGCTTTTGCAAATAGGATACGAGCCAGAATTAATTGTAGAAAAAGCTGAGGATTACCAAAGCCAACTGGCTGAAGGGGATTATGACATAGCCCTTTTATTGGATGAAAGTTCATGCTACGGAGATCCTTTGGATTATGCCCGTGGATTGCTAATTCAAAATCTGATTGAAGATATTCCTTTGTCCGAAGCATCTTTTTTGATACTCGAAAAAGGCAGAACAAAGCAGGCCATGATATTTGAGTCTAAAGAAGAAACTGATAATCACTATCTGCAGGCTGTCCATGATCTTTTCTCCGAATTGCCTGTAATAGGCCTTTGCACCTGCTCGTCACTCTTGTGGTATCAGGATGGGATAGAAGGTATATTAAATGGTACGGCCGAACTACCTTATGAAGGAATAGAGAGTCTTAAAGTATGGCAGCCATAATTGTAACTATTTTAATAAGTCTGGATCAACTGACCAAAGGCCTGGTTGAACGTTTATTAGGCTTAAAAAAGGCTATTGTAGTAATCCCGGATTTTTTTCAGATCAGAATGTCGCAAAATACCGGTGCTGCTTGGGGTTTTCTGTCCGGTTATTCTTGGGGTATTCATGTTTTATCTTTGCTTTCTTTGGTAATGTCTATAATAATTATGTATTGGCTCAAAAAAACTGAAAGTAAAAAAGGACGTATTGTTCTAAGCCTTATTTTAGCAGGC
>CAZVVR010000145.1:0-3857 GCA_964630605.1 uncultured Mageeibacillus sp.
AATGGCTGTTACAACTTCCGCTTTTAACCGTCTGGGCATGGGCATTGCAACCACCTTTGTTTTGATCATGTCAAATGTTGTTATTTCGCTTTTGCGCAAAATAATACCTGACAGTGTCCGCATTCCTGCCTATATCACAATAATCGCTTCTTTGGTTACTATTGTTCAATTTATCCTTGAGGGATACTTTCCTGAACTTAATCAAAGCCTCGGGATTTTCATTCCTTTAATAACTGTTAACTGTATTATTCTGGGACGGGCTGAAGCCTTTGCCAACCGCAATACTGTTCTGAGATCTGTTGTCGATGGATTGGGCATGGGTGCCGGTTTCACACTGGCCTTGTTCCTTATGGGCTCTTTCCGGGAAATTCTGGGTTTTGGCACCTTCTTTGGCCTGCAGATGCCCTGGATAAGCGAAAACGGGCTACAACCCATCGGAATCTTTGGTCTGCCTGCCGGAGCTTTTATTATTTACGGCATTTTAGTAGTAGTCTCTGATAAATTAAATCATCGCTGGTACTCCCGTAAACCCGATGACACCATGGACCGCAGAAATTATCCGGGCAGCATCAGTAAACGTACGGACGCGCCGTTTGTTTCAGCTGCTGCGGGCGGCGGTGACCCGGACGCCAGAGCAATCGCAAAAGGCGGCGTGCCTGAATCTATGACTGAGCCGGGAGAGCGCAAAAGCAGCCCTCCAACGGATCAAGAATAAGGAGAAATTGACTTATGCAAGAAATGTTTATGATACTGTTCAGTGTCATTCTGGTTGATAACCTGGTCCTTTCACGTTTTCTGGGGGTTTGTTCTTTTCTGGGCCTGACCCGGGATTTAAAAAACTCGATGGGAATGAGCCTGGCAGTTATCTTTGTTATGCTGGTTTCAACTGCAGTCACCTACCCGATCTATTATTCGCTGCTCGAGCCCAATGGTTTAGATTATCTCCAGACGGTTATCTTTATTTTGGTTATAGCTTCTACAGTACAAGTCATTGAAACTATATTGCGCAAAATTTTCCCGCCTTTATATGAAGCCATGGGAATTTTCTTGCCTTTGATAACAACCAACTGTGCCATACTCGGCGTTATGTTAATCAACATCCAGGAGACGTATTCTTTTGGCAATGCCATTATGAGCTCTTTGGGTGCAGGTTTAGGTTATACCCTGGCCATGTTCCTTTTCGCAGGTATCAGGGAAAAGCTGGAAACATCGGATATCCCGGAAAGCTTTAAGGGACTGCCCTCCGCCCTGGCAGCAGCAGCAATACTTTCTGTGTCTTTTATGGGTTTTGGCGGCGTTATTGAAAATCTTTTCTCCTAAGCAAGTCATGGTTCTTGCCTGGTGAATTAAGGAGTATATATGGAATTGACAATTTTGCAGACAAGCAACATTTTAGTACCGGCACTGATTGGCGGCGGAACCGCCCTGCTGCTTGGTGCCGTTATTTTATTGGTGTTCCGGTTTTTTTCATTTAAAGAAGACCCGCTGATAGAAGAAATTAATGAAGTACTGCCGGGGATCAACTGTGGCGGCTGCGGCTATTCGGGCTGCCTGGGTTATGCTACCGCTCTTGCTTCCGGCAAAGATACCAACACTTCCAAGTGCACGGCTGGTGGTGTTGATACGGCTGAGGCTGTAGCAATCACCCTGGGCACCTCACCGCAGGATTATATACCTCAGGTTGCTCATGTATTTTGCCAGGGAAGCGGCGAGTACACCAGTAAAAGATATGATTATACCGGCACCACTCATTGTGCGTCGGCTACAGGTCTCTTTGGTGGCCCAAACTCCTGCACCTACGGTTGCCTGGGTTTTGGCGATTGCTACGATGTTTGTGAGTTTGATGCCATTTGGATCGCTGACGGTCTGGCCCATGTAAATCACAACAATTGTACAGCCTGTGGCAAATGTGTGACCGCTTGCCCCAAAGATCTTATAAGTTTAATTCCCAAACATGAATTGGCCACGGTAAACAGCTGTTCCAACCACTGGCCCGCTGCAGCTACTCGCAGAAATTGCAAAATAGGCTGCATTTCCTGCCGGCGTTGCGTCAAGGTTTGTCCGGTTGATGCCATAAGTATCGACGACAACCTCGCAGTCATAGATCAGGAAATTTGTATTCACTGCGGCGAATGCATCAAGGTCTGCCCGACCCATTCCATTACGGAAGGCTTGTTAGGCAGCCGGCTTACCGAAACTGCCAAAAAAGCTGCAGACAAAGAGGCCGAAGCAGCTGATACAGCAGAAGAAAAGAAAAACAAAGCCAGCTGATCAGTTTATTGCCATAACGAAAAGAGGGCTGATCGGCCCTCTTTTTTTGAGAAAAAATACCAGCCATTTTTGAAATCAAAAGTGGCTGGTTGCTATCAGATTATTATTCTTGTTATTACTGAGATTTTATGCTCGCTCTACTCTGCCACTCTTCAGGCAGTTGGTACAAATGTTCATTCTCTTGGGAGTGCCGTCAACCATTACGCGCACTCTTTTAATGTTTGCGCGCTGACGATTCTTGGCACGGCGAGAAATCTGCGAACGTGTAACACTAATCTTTCTACCAAAAAACATATTCTTCTGGCATACTTCACACTTGGCCATGCTTTTACCTCCTGTCACACCCCAAGGAACAAATCCCGGAGAAGTATTCGCGCTGAACGCGCAACAAAAATATTAGCACAGTCAGGATCCGTTAGCAAGTAGAATTCAGATTAAATCTTCAACTTTAATTTATGAAGAAATGCATAATGCATTTATATTGCCAGCTGCTACTCGCAATTGCACCCACATCATTGAGAACTCTCATTCAAGCGGCGCGCAACCATGATGCGCTCAGACAGTTCCTCTGCCGTAACGGAATCAAAGTCAATAATCTGGATAGTGGCCTTATTATTCAAACTTAACAGAAGTCTTTCCTCGGTCAGGCACAACGCCATCAGATCAAGAGATTGATCATCAGCTTTTTCGTGGAAAAAAACTAAATCTCCGGGTCGCAAAAACTTGATCGCGGGTTGAGCAGAAGTTTTAGGAAATTCCACTTTCTCGCCGACCTCCATCAGCTGACCGGCTGTGCGCGGAAGCTCTAATCCATTAAGCAAAGCCGACAATCTCACCACTCCGGCAGTGGAAATACCATTTCGGGTTTGCCCGCCCGGAATATAGGCAGTATTTTCAAAAGCAATCGCTGTAAAAATGAAACTTTTTTGGAAATCATCAGGAACAGGCAAATCTTCGTTTACATTAAGCAAAAACACACCTTGTGTATTCATCCAGCCCAGCTTACCTTCCGGCAACTTGACGCGAACCAAACCGCTGTTGTGATAATCGGCATAGAGAATGGTTCCCATGGGCGCTTCTAACAGCAAAGTACCCCCTCTGGCGTGCGACATAACACGTTTAAAGGGATCTCTGATAACCAGTTTCATCACAACATTATCCAGGGACAAAGACGAAGTGTCAGCCGTTAGAGCAGACCGTTCCACATATCCCCTGAGCCCGTCTTCCAGCTCAACACCAAGCCAATCTTTTTGTGCAGTATCAGTGATCAGCACAGACTCATTAAGCAGCAGTTCTGTGATATGCGGAGAAGTTTTATCCGCCCGCGCAAAAACCAGGGCCGAACTGCGCTTCAGGACTGCCCTGTCACCTACTCCGGCCAGCGGAATCACCGGCTCTGTGGCTTGAGGCTGTTCTGTTGCTGCGGGATTTTCATCACTCGAGTCGGTAAGCAAAGAGGGTAAAAGCACAAACACACCCAGCAGCAAAACTGCGATAATAATCAGCGGTAACAACCACGGCGGCAATTTCTTTTTTTTGGGTGTTAAATAAAGATTCCTGGAAACCTGCGGTTCCTTATCCTTATC
>CAZVVR010000146.1:0-3855 GCA_964630605.1 uncultured Mageeibacillus sp.
GAGCCCAAACACATCGGAGTAGCAACTATTGCCCGCTTTGATGATACTGTCGGTAACTTGATCCAAATATCCGAACAAGATAAAAAATTCAAAATAAGATAAATGACAAAAAATACAAGACTTTTAAGCAGAAAAAAAGTTGTCCTTCATTCTTTTGCAGTTTACATAAATAGTCCTCGTTGCTCACAAAGGCCCTGTTAGCTCACATCTCTGAGCGTTTTATCAGAAATAAGCGATAAGTGAGTGTGCTCGTCTCTACTGTTTCGCTCTCGTCTATTGGTAAGCTGGCAGCTAATCTTTCACTGTTTTCGCTTTACCATTGCTTTTTATCGCCGTTTCCTTAATTATAAGCTTAACAAAATTTTTTCTGGCCACAAGCAAAATCAGGAGGTGGCTGAATCCGCATCTTGGCGATGCATGGCAACTGCGTAAACTCCGGTTGCCGGTATTCACTGAAACTCTGCTCCGGAGGACAGCTAATGTCTCTAGGATTGTCGGTAAGTTTAATTTTTCTTTTAATTCTTGGAATATCAGGATTACTTTTATATTGCTATCGCAAAAAAACACTAAAATGGATGATTCCTTTAATCATCACCATGAGAGCCGCCCTGTTGCTAGTCATTATTTACGCAGTCCTGACATTTGTCCTGACCGACGCCGCCGACAACCCAGCTACCAGAGACCAGGTTACAGCCACAACCGAAACCAGCGAGAAAATTCAGCGGGAGACGAGTACTGAACGGCCTGTTACTACTGTTACTCCAAGCAGATTTACCTTTTCAGTTACCCGCCCAAGTCAAACTACCGGGCCAACAGCAAAAACCGGCACTTTGGAACCGCCTGCAGAGCAAGTGTTGGCACAACACCCGGATATCCTGGGTTTAAGAGAACTCGAATATCAGGGTAAGCCGACTTTCAACAATCAAAATGACATAAGCAAATTTATTTTGCACAATTTTTTAAACAACTGCTTTGATTTTGAATTTTATCTGACAGAAAGATTCTACTATGATGAACTGACAGATCCGGACATCTTGTTTTCAGCCTGCGACGCTGTTCTTTCTTATTATTTGTTTAGTGCTTTTGAGATCTACGACATGTATGTCGAAGATGACGGAACGGATAACAAAGTTCTTGCCACGATAAAGGTTGAATATTTAGAGCCGGAATATGATCAAATAGCCCATGCCGCAGCCCGAAAATTTGTTGCAGTACACCCTGTGCCGGAAAACGGTTTCGCCGATTACGAAAGTGAAAAAGCCTACGCAAAGAAAATTCATGATTATATAGCAAAAAGAATAACTTATGCCCCGGTTGGAAATGACCCGGAAGGTCTGTCTGCTTTAGAACATTATGAAGCTTACCAGGAAGCCTATAATGCACTGGCTGCCCCCGATTACACAGCTGTTTGTGCCGGATATGCCAGAGGATTTGCCCTGATTGCCCAGTATGCCGGCATCAATGCTGTTTATGTGTATGGCAATGAAGAAGACATATCAAGCCATGCCTGGAACATGATTTACCCCTGTGACGGCAGTGAGCCGGTTTTGATTGACCTGACCTGGAATGACACTTACAGCAATGACGTGCCCGACCAGGACTTTGTCTCTGATTATTACTTTTACCTTGATCTCGCCGCAGATTACGAACATACAATGGCCGACAATTATGCAGAATTTTTACAATACATAAATGATTAAGACAGAAAACAAAGCAGGAGAATTTTTTAAAAAAAACCGCACCGGGCTAATGCTCTGACAGAGCATTTAAGCGCTGGCCCGGTGGTTAGAAACTGCAATTTATTAGTGCAGTATTTTAGCTCCAGTTTTGGCGGGTAATTCTGCGGCGCGCAAAGGACAGTCCGCCAAAGCCGCTGATAATAGCCATGTAAAAGCCCAGGTCATACCACCAGCCTGTATTCATCACTTCATACAGCCGGATATTACCGTTGAAAATACCGCCGATCAAAGATATCGGAGCTATCCAGCCGTGCCAGATACCCCAGAAAAACCCGGCCGGTCTGTCTGCCGTGTGCTTGCCGTCTCCGGGAATACAGGCCGACAAAAGCATCATAACGGCGACGGTCAGAATGAGTAATAAGATTATCTTTTGTTTCTGCTTCATAATACCTCCATTGAAAATCCTTTATATTACAATTTGGCTGCCTGTTTTCAGGTAATCTATTTTATCATTCAGAGCAGCCTTTAGTCTGGTGTATGGTCCTATACCTGTACAATGGCAGGTATAGTATTTTGCTTTTGTATCCAGAAGATACTCAGCAATTTCATCGATACTTTCCCGGCTCACATCACCTGAGGCTCTTCCGTAAAGATGAAAGCCGCCGATCACATAGTCCGGTGTTCGCTTAAACAAAAACTTAAAGTGTTCCAGGATATTTATAATGCCGTTATGGGCACAGCCGGTGAACAAATAAAGCCGGCCCTCTTCTTGAATCAAAAGATTTTGTTCATGGGTAAAGCTATCAGCTGTAATTTCACCGTTTTTCTCTGCAAACAAGCCCCGGTTAGCAGATGACAAAGGTCTTTTTTGTTTAACATCGGAAAAAAGCTGAATCTTCTCGCTGATTTTCTTTTCCCCGGCGGTGGCGGTGATGCGATCATTGCTTTTAAGCTTTTCATCAAGTCCAATAAATTTTAAATTGCCGTGTTGGTCTGTGGAATAATATTTCTCAAAAGCTTGCTCATGAATGTAGATTTCTGCTTTTGTATTAGCTTCCAAAAATGTCTTCAGGCCGCCGCCGTGATCTTTGTGGCCGTGAGAAATCACCAGAAAGTCCACATCTGAAACAGATACATTCAGTTTGGCCGCATTTTCCAGAAACAAGTCTGTTGCTCCCAGGTCAAACAGTATTTTGTGCGGGCCGGTCTCGATGTGCAAACTAAGCCCGTGTTCATTGGCAAAATCTTCGGATAACGATCGGTTTTCCACTAAAGTTGTAATTATCATTGGAGCAGACCAGCTTTCACGGCAATGTTTTTAAAGTTCAATTATCAGTAAAATTTACCAGCCCCCGAGCAGCGGCTGGTCGTAGGCGAATAGAATTTCATTAATCTCATAAATGTCGTATTTTTTATTGCTGAGAAAATATTTAACAATAACGTCGGATTTTACAGCATTGGAAAAAGCATAACCCGAGCGTTTCAGGAAAATTTCCGTTTCTTCCCATGATAATTCCAGAGCAATAGCCAAAGACAGCACAATGCGTTTATTAGGCTTGAATTTTTTGTTGTTTATAATCTGATCAAACAGCTCTTTCATCTCTGTAGTGCCATATTCATCAAAAAGCTTATCATCAGACTCATCGGCCAAAAAGATAAGTGTGCAAAACTCTGCAGTGGTGTTTCCCGTATGACTCATCCACGCGCCTCTATGCGCATAGTTATATACATGATCAAATAAAGAAGATGCTAATAGAACTGCAGCGCAAAGCCCTATCGTTACAAGAAATCTCTTAATGTTTCTGCTTCTTCTAATTAGGTCATTAAGAATACTTAAAGCAGCTACGAGAATAAGCGTAGACATCATCTGCTTTCTGATACTGACGATAAGAAAAGCATATACCATGGAAATTATTAAATCATTTCTTTCATGGTAAAGAGTCCATTTGTATAATCTGATACAGAGCAAAATAAAAAGCGGCATTGCAAGAGACTCTGTCATAATACACTCTGAATACATAGAGCCTCTAAGAGCTGCAAAACGGTTTAACAGTGCAACAAAAAAGCCTGCAAATACGCCGGCAAATCCAAATAATAAAGGAGCAGAGAACTTACCAAAGATTTGTGGTAATTCTTTCTTTGACGCTTCATAATAAACCGTTTTTCCAAGAATAAA
>CAZVVR010000147.1:0-3838 GCA_964630605.1 uncultured Mageeibacillus sp.
AATCTTTGTTATTACTGACGCTGCCAGGGCGATACCACGTGTTAACACTAATTCATAGCGGCCATGATAATTGTAACCGCCAACGAAAATATTCGGGCAGGGCAGACCGCGATAAGTTAACTGCGCACCATCGGTGCCCCCGCGAATCGGATCTTCAATTATATCGATATCTAATTCCTTCATAGCTGACCGGGCCAGATCGATGACCCTGGGATAGTTTTCAATCACATCGAGCATATTGTAATAGGAATCGGCCATTTCCAGGCTTACTCTCTGACCATACTTTTTGTTAAGGAAATCTACAATTTGTTGCAACAGATCTTTTTTTTCCTGGAATAGTTTTTTGTCATGATCACGAATGATATATTCCAGCTCCGCTTCTTCAACCGTTGCTTTGAAGTCGGTCAGAAGATAAAAACCATCGTGGCCTTCAGTCCACTCCGGTCGCTCCCCTACGGGAAGCAGATTATGTAATTCCATTCCAATCTGAGCAGCATGGATCATTGTGTGTTTGGCGGTACCGGGATGAACATTACGGCCTTGAATCTTGATGTTGGCACTGGCGGCATTAAAAGTCTCATAGTTGAATTCTCCGATGGGTCCGCCATCAATTGTATAAGCGAAATCAGCGTTAAAGCGATCCAGATCCAACAAACTGGCACCGTGACCAATTTCTTCGTCAGGAGTGAAAGCCACAGAAATATCCCCGTGCTTTATCTCCGGATGGGCGATCAGATAATTTAATGCTTCCATGATGGCGACAATACCAGCCTTATTATCCGCCCCCAGTAAAGCTGTTCCGTCGCTGGTGATAATTTCTTCTCCAATCAGATCGTTAAGAAAAGGGAAACTATCGACTTCGATGCTGAACTCGTCATTTAAACGAATATCTCCACCTCTATATGTGAAAATTTGTGGCTCAGTTGTTACTCCGGGCATATCAGGAGCTGTATCTATGTGTGCCAGAAAGCCAATGGCCGAGGCATTTTTGTCATTTCCTGCCAAACGTCCATAAACATAAGCATGCTCTTCATCCAGATAAGCCTCTAAATCCATGTCTTTCAGTTCCTGATAAAGTAAGCGGGCCAAATCTATCTGCCCTTTACTGCTGGGGGTTTCAGCGCTGTTTTTTGGATTTGAGCGCGTATCGACAGCAATATAACGCGAAAAGCGTGTTCGGATATCTTCAAATTCAAATATTGGTGTTGACCTCATAACGTCTAGAGCTCCTGTCTGTTTTTTAAAGCCCTGCTTAGAGTTTCAGCATCGGCATATTCCAAGTCTGCCCCCATGGGGATGCCATGAGATAACTGAGTTGTTCTAATACCGGTCTTTTGCAGAAGGCGGGCGATATACAAAGCTGTTGCTTCTCCCTCAATACTGGGATTCATTGCTAAGATGACTTCCTTTATCTCTTGATGCTGCTGTAACCTTTGGAGCAGCTCGCGTAACTTTATGTCTTCAGGACCGATTTCGTTCATAGGAGAAATTGCACCATGAAGCACATGGTAGAGACCGTCAAAGTTTTGGACGCGTTCCATAACCGCGACATCCCGCGGATTTTCCACAATGCAAACAACGCTGCGGTCCCGATTGTGAGACCTGCAGATTTCACAGGGATCGTCCTCAGTCAGGTTGCAACATTCCGAGCAAAGCGTAACGCCCTGCTTAGCATCTCTGATAGCATCAGATAAAGCCAACGCTTGCTCATTATTCTGAGCCAGTATGTGAAAAGCCAGGCGTTGTGCTGTTTTGGCACCAACACCCGGCAGTTTGTTCAATTCCGCAATCAACTTGGTGATTGCAGGACTATAGCGCATTGCCATTTTAAAAGCCCGGGATATTCAAGTTACCGCCGGTGACCTGTGACATACGATCTTCGACTTTTTCATCAAGCTGGCGCATAGCATCGTTAATAGCTGCGCTAATCAGGTCTTGTAGCATTTCAACGTCATCGGCATCGACAACGTCGGGATTAATCTCCAACTCTTTAATTTGGTGATCTCCTCCCACGACGGCACGTACGACACCGCCGCCTGCGGTCGACTCAGCCGTCATTTCGGCTGTCTCTTCCTGTGCTTTAGCTATTTCTTCTTGCATTTTTTGCGCCTGGCGCATTAGTTGATCCATTTGATTTCCACCGCCACCGCGTGGTCTGCCGCCTCCGGGAAATCCGCCTCGTCCTTTGGCCATTATTTAGTACCTCCGTTTAATAAGTCCTCATCTATATGGAGAGGAATTGATCTTTTATCTGTTATTTTCTTTAATTTATGCATCCAGTCTTTCTCGGCAGAAACTGCACTGGTGCTGGCTTCGTCTTCAAGAACAACTTCGAGCTGAATACTTTCACCCTGAAGATCAGCGAGAATTCTGCGTATAGTCGCACGCGAATCAGCCTCATTTATGCAGGCATACTGGCCTTTTAACGAATGGTTAAATGTTAAGGTCCAGATATTTTTTTTGCGACTTACTTTTGCCGGACGCGCCATAAGTGACAGATCCATCAGGTGTTCTGCTTTGATTGCCTCTAATACATCTTGCCAAATCCGTAAAGTTTCATCCTCAGAAGTTTGTGAAGATGCAGCTGAAGCAGCAGGGACCGGGTCTTTTTCTTTATCAATATCCGGTTTTTTTGCCTGTGGAATCTCAGGAATATCTGCAACTTGTACAGATTCTGGTTCCTGTTTTGTTTCGGGTTTTGGGGGCACGGCTTTTGTCTCACTAGTTTTGACGCCAAGACGAGCTGCCAGAGCCAGCAAACCAATTTCTATACTGGTACGAATATCCGGTGAAAAACGTAACTCTGAATTGAGACCTGCCAAACAAGCAATAGTTTCGCTTATCACTTCAGTCGAAGTTTGAGCTGCCAGTTTTTCCAACTGCGACATTCCGGAACTTGTCATCTGGATAAGCTCTGCCGGATTGCGTGAGACTTTACTTATTAAAAGATTCCGCATATAAGCTGAGAGATCCAGCAGAAAACGTGTTAAATCGCGCCCGCTCATTACCAGCTCTTGCACAGAACGCAGAAGAAGATCGGGATTATAGCGCAAAATAGCAGCAGCCACTGAGTGTAAAAATTGATCAGGGACACGACCGGCCATTTGCAATACATCGTCACGGGCAATTTCTCCGGGAATCTGACGAAGCTGATCCAGCAAGCTGATTGCATCTCGCATACCACCGTTAGCCAGCTGTGAGATAACAGAGAGTGCATCATCAGTGACGGAAAGATCAAGCTTGTCTGCAATTACACGTAGCCGTTTTATAATGTCTTTTTGACTGATGCGTCTGAACTCATAATGTTGGCAACGAGACAATATAGTGGCGGGAATGCGGTGGGGCTCCGTTGTCGCCAGAATAAAAACTGCATGTTCGGGTGGTTCTTCCAGCGTTTTCAGCAAGGCGTTAAAGGCCTGCTGTGAAAGCATATGGGCTTCGTCGATTATATAAACTTTGTATTGGGCTAAAACAGGAGTAAAAATAATTTCAGATGTCAGACGTCTGACATCGTCAACACCATTGTTGGAAGCTGCGTCGATTTCCTGAACATCCATCAAAGAACCGTTATTCGCAGCCACACATATTTCGCATTCATTGCAGGGATTGCCGTCATCAGGATTAAGGCAGTTAATCGCTTTGGCGAAGATTTTTGCTACTGATGTTTTTCCTGTACCCCTGGTGCCACTAAATAAAAAGGCATGGGCAAAACGACTATTGCTTACACTTTGCTGCAAAGGATAAACAACTTGTTTTTGAGCTACAACATCACGAAAATTTTGCGGACGCCATTGGCGATAGAGTGCCAATTTTTCACTAGTGGACAAGCTGACCTCGC
>CAZVVR010000148.1:0-3803 GCA_964630605.1 uncultured Mageeibacillus sp.
TACAATTTCCAGCCTGAGCGAACTTAATCCCATGCTTGGCCACCGCGGATGCCGTCTGGCGATCAGCTACCCTGAAATTGCTGAGATGCAAACAAAGGCTATTATTGGCGCAGCGATCGAGGCCAGCAAAGAAGGAGTGCACGTAATTCCTGAGATTATGGTTCCATTGATTTCTGATGTAAAAGAATTGGAATATCTAAACGGTGTGATCAAACCGACCGCGGATAAAATGATTGCTGAGAGCGGCGTGCAATTAGTTTATATGGTGGGAACTATGCTGGAAATTCCGCGTGCAGCAATGACCTCGGATGAGATTGCTCTGGAAGCTGATTTCTTTAGCTTCGGAACCAACGATTTGACTCAGATGGGTTACGGTTTATCGCGAGATGATGCTGGTCCTATTCTAGATACATATTACGAAAAAGGTATCTTTGATGCAGATCCCACAGCTCATATAGACCGCAACGGTATCGGCAGATTAATGCGCATCTCAGTAGAAGACGGCCGTAAAGCCCGTCCGGATCTCGAACTGGGTATATGCGGTGAACACGGCGGCGACCCCTATTCGGTAGAGTTCTGCCAGCTGTTGAAGCTGGACTATGTTTCCTGCTCACCCTATCGTGTGCCGATCGCACGTTTGGCCGCTGCTCAGGCAGCTTTGCGTTATCCGCGCAACAAGTAGTTACAAATTTCTACAAGAGTGGACTGATTATAGTTCCTCCACGCTTTCTGTGTGGAGGAACTATTTGTTTAAAAAGAAACCAGTATGTTAAATGATCGAAAATGAACTGAAAGTTAAAAAAGGCAGAATTTTAGAGATAGATCTTCTGCGTGGTTTAGCAATATTGCTGATGATGTTGCATCACCTGATATTTGACCTGCGTTATATAGTGGGTCTTGATGTTTTCGCCTTTCAGGAAACCGTATGGTTCCAACAGTATTTGCGACTGCCTGTAATTTCAATTTTTATTCTTGTATCCGGTGTCAGCAGCAGTTTTTCGCGCAATAATCTGAGGCGGGGAGTGCGTCTGCTCATCGCTTCTTTAATTTTGACCGGTGGCAGCCTTTTGCTGAATTATATTACCGGGGAAAATTTGGGTGTTATCATTTTTAACGTCTTTCACGTTCTGGCTGTGTCGATAATAAGTTACGCTTTGCTGGAAAAAATATTTCAGCGGCAGAAAAAGACCGAGAATGTTCGGTTCAGATTTTTTCTGCTGTTGCTTGTTTTAGGATCTGTACTGATATTTCTGCCAAAAATACTACAGCAGAGGATAGGCCTGCGATCAACAGTTTTAAATATGTTGTTTTTTGCTAAATATCCAGCGGGTTACAACTTGCTAGATAGCATGCCATTATTTCCCTGGCTTGGTTTTTTTCTTATTGGTTCTGCTTTGGGCCTGGTGTTATACCGGGAACGAAAAAGTCTGCTTCCGGATCCGGGACCGAAAACAGGCCAAGCCTTGTCTTTGCTAACTTTTATGGGGCGAAATGCGCTTTGGGTTTATTTGTTGCACCAGCCCATTATTTTGTTTGTACTCTGGCTGTTAGGTCAGATGGGTATTTTGCCAAAAATTTAATAAGATGCGGTCGCTGATAAAGTTCTTCTAGTTGTGTAAAATAGGGCAATGAGTCAAATAAAGATGCAAAAATATGAAAACTCAAAAATTATATTAATTAATCATAAGGAAACCGCAGCGGTGGCAGATGTTGTCCGCCAATATTTCGGTAATATTCAGCCACAGGGAATGACTTTCAGCATTCCCTCAGAGGAATATTTCATAATTAGCTGCAGCAGCTCGGAAATATTACCTCCCGATTTAATTCGAAAACTGATGCGAGGTAAATTAACAGCTGCCGAAAAAATGAAATTACCAAAAACTTTTGAGCTGATTATTACTTTGCAAAATAGTGCCGGTAAAAGATTATGGCGCGAAGAAAGCAAACCGGTTGATCTGAGACGGAATATACGCCGCCTGCTTCATGTTGCTCTGTCAGAGCAAACAGGACACAAATTTCCCTGGGGAACGCTTAGCGGAGTCAGGCCGACCCAGGTCGCACTTGAGATTTTAGATAAAAACAGAAGCCGGCTGAAACCGGAACTGACTGCGGGTTTACCATATTCAAGCGATGAAAAGAAAATGGCCCTTGTTGAGCTGGAAGAGTATTGGAAGGTAAGTCAGTCTAAAGCCAAGCTGCTTTTAGAAACCGCTGAGGCTGAAAAACAAATACTTCAAAGAGTGGATCCCGAAGCTGGTGATTACATTGTTTATGTAGGTTTACCTTTTTGTCCTACGCGCTGTAATTATTGCAGTTTTATAACCGAGTCGGCGGTTTCGCAAGCGAAATTTCTGGAAGATTATGTCGCAGCAGTAATAACAGAGGCCAAAGGTATATTTCAAGATATTGAACGTCCGCCACGTGCTGTTTATTTTGGTGGCGGAACACCTACCAGTCTGGAAGAAAACTTATTTGATTATTACATCAACGAAGTATTGGCTGCTATTCCTGATGCAGACGGGATCGAATGTACCATGGAGGCAGGTCGGCCGGATACAATAACTGCTGCGAAATTAAACAGTATCAGAAAAGCAGGCTTTAACAAAATCTGCATTAACCCACAAACTATGCTTGATGCAACATTAGAAGCTGTTGGCCGCAGGCACAGTGTGGCAGATACGGTTAAAGCGTTTGAGATGTCGAGGCAGGCAGGCTTTAATGATATAAATATGGACCTGATTGCCGGTTTGCCCGGTGATGAAAAAGATGGTTTTCTTTATTCTTTGCAGCGGGTAATAGAACTTGATCCTGAAGCTGTTACCCTGCATACGCTGTCTGTGAAACGCGGGGCTATTCTGGATAAGGATGATAAAGCAAGTAATCCCTTTCTGCCCCAGATCTGGTTGATCCGTCAGATGGAAGAGGCACAGCAAATGTTAAGATCAGCTGGTTACAGACCATATTACCTGTATAGGCAAAAGACAGCCCGATCCGGTTTGGAAAACAGTGGTTTTTCAAAAAACAGAGGTTCACTGTATAATGTTGCCATGATGAGCGACGAGGTTACTGTAATTGGACTTGGCAGCGGTGCCACATCCAAAGTGATTTGTAATAACATGGCTGAACGCATCTACAATCCTAAGGAATTAAAGATGTATATAGAACGCATAAAATTAATTATTGAACAAAAGAGAAAATTTCTCAGTCGAGTATAAAACGGGGGACAGTCGGGGTGAAGCCTAACCATAATGCTCTTCTAAAGGTCAAAACAACGCGCGATCTGCTTTTATTACGACCGCTGCGGTTTCTTATATATATCATTGCCTGCTTTTTCCCGATAGTTTATCAGGTGGCCATAGCATTTGTGATATCTAATATTTTAGGTTTGTTGCAATTTTCTGCTGCCGGCGACTGGAGAAGGGCGATAATATGGGGAGCGGCTTTTGCTTTGGGGGCGCCAATTATGCAGATGGCATCCCGCTTTATGCGTATCGGCTATATGCGTGACACGTTGCTGGATCTACGCAAATTGACTTTTAGAAAAATTATCAATTTACCGTATCAGACTTTTAGTAGTAAGTCTCGAGACAGCTATGTATCAAAGCTCACTAATGACATTAATCTCTTTGAAAAGGATTTTTTCCTCTCTCTTTTAAATGTCATTTTCGCTGTGGGAGCCGCTACCGTATCCCTGATTCTTATTATTGTACAGGACCTGGTTTTTGGAGCCATAATTGCGGCTCTGACCGGCTTATTGTTACTGCTTTCACATTTTTTCAGAAAGCCTTTGATCCGATCCAAAC
>CAZVVR010000149.1:0-3786 GCA_964630605.1 uncultured Mageeibacillus sp.
CAGCGAGCCAGTAAAAGCACCAAAAAACAACAACAGAATCAAAAACCAGGTGGGGGACAACAAATAGCCGATCAAAAGAAAACTCCCGTTGTCAAAGCCCAAACATCTCAAAAAGCAACAGCAAAACGGGAAAAAACAGATTACCATCAAACTTTATCCCGCAAAAGACATTTTGACCATATAGATGAGAAAAGAATTCGTGCTGTTGAAACTACAGAAGATATAGTCCGTGACATTGAGCAGATCGAACGGGATATTCGTCTCGATATTGATGGCATTCAAACCATTAATCTGGATTTGTAGTAATTAGAGTTTGCTTTCGTGAAAAAAATTAAAGCTACAACAGCATCGTCTGAACGGGAGCTTCCCCTGGTTTCCGTTTTAAAAAAAAATAGAGGCCGCCATTCTTTCCATATGCCCGGCAATCGCTCGGGCCAGTCTTTCCCGAGCGAATTTCGCACACTTCTGACTGAACTGGATACCACAGAGCTTGATACAACCGGTGATATTAATCAGCCTGCCGGCGCTGTGCATCAGGCTCTTGAACTGGCAGCAAAGACTTTTGGCGCCGCAAAAACATATTTTATTACCAGCGGTAGCACAAATTCATTGAGGATTGCACTCGCTACTGCATTTAAACCCAAAGATCGGGTACTGATTGCCAAAGGCAGCCATTTATCAATAGCCAATAGTTGCGCACTTTTGGATCTGGAAGCAGTTTTTATAAAACAGGACAAGTTACCGCGTTTTCCGGATGGCCAGGTGACCGAGGCCGAGGTTTTGAGAAGTCTGCACAAAGAAAAAAACCTGGCAGGTGTGATTTTGACAACACCGGGGTATTACGGTGAAAATCTTCCTCTGGAAAAAATTTGTCAAAAATGTCACGATCTGGGCATCCCGCTTATAGTTGATGCTGCCCATGGTGCCCATTACGCTGTCAAGGTAAAGAGGCAGTCTCCCGCAGAAAAGCTGTGGCCACGCTGTGCTTTAGAGCAAGGAGCGGATTTGGTAGCGCATAGTGCTCATAAAACTCTGCCGGCACTTACCCCTGCTTCTTTACTGCATTTATCGCAGTCGGCTATCAATTCCGGACGAATATCGCCCAAGCGTTTAGCCAGGATGATCCCTGTTTTTCAGACTTCCAGTCCCTCTTTTCCGATCGCAGCCAGTTTGGACTATGCAAGGTTTTTTGTGGATCAGGAAGCACCGGAATTTGTTTCACGTTTATTGACCCTTATAGCGGAATTTGAGGCCAATCTTCCATCAGGAATAATTCGGGACTTTAAAGTCGGAGATGATCCTTGCCGTTTAGTGCTGGATTACTCGGGCACCAGCTGTTCCCGGCAAAAGATTTTTGAGATTCTTGACGCTAATGAGGTGGATGTAGAGCTGATTGACGCCGGACGCATGGTATGTATTCCAGCCCTGGATACACCTCAAAGTTCTTTTTCTGCCCTATTAAAAGCATGCGCTGAGATTGCTCAAGTCAAGCAAATCGGACCGTCACAGGCGGAAATTGATATCGCACAGCGAGAAGCATTTTTACGGCCGGAACTTACTTCTCTCACCTTACGAGATAGTTTTTTCGCTGAAAACAAAGAGATAGATTATCGAGAGTCGCAGGGTAAACACAGTGCCGGAGTAATTGCTCCTTATCCGCCCGGTGTTCCATTGCTTTGGCCGGGCGAAAAGATAAAAGAGGATGATATTATACTTTGGAAAAAACTACTGGCGCTTAATTATGACATCCGTGGAATTGAGTCCGGTTTTATCGAGGTCTTAACTGATTAACAAAATAATGTCAATTTTGCGTATGGATTAGTGTCAGGGCTTTAGGTGTGCTTCCAATATGGTAAGATTAAGCTAAGATTAACAGCATATTTGAGGCGGGAGTTGAAAGTAGATGCAGCAAGGAAAATTTGTCACATTTGAAGGCGTAGACGGGACTGGAAAAACTACCCAGAGCCGATTTTTGGGCCAAAGCCTTGAAGCAGAAGGAATTGATGTTTTGCTTTTGCGCGAACCGGGAGGAACGGAAATTAGTGAAAGAATCCGTGAAATTTTGCTTGATGCCTCCCAAAGTAACATGACGGCAGAAACCGAAGTTTTACTTTTTGAGGCTGCCCGCGCTCAAATAGTGCGCGAGGTTATACAGCCCGCGTTAAAGCAAGGAACATGGGTAATTTGTGACCGCTTTATGGATTCAACCACAGCCTACCAGGGTTATGGCAGAGGATTGGATTTGCAGCTGATAGAAAAACTGAATGATTTTGCTGTTGGCGGCACAAAACCCGATTTAACAATTTTGCTGCAATTGCCACCACAAGGTTTGGCAGAAAGATTGGATAAACGTCATGAGCTGGAAGCGGCCGATCGGATAGATGGTGAATCGGAGAATTTTCGCTCAGCTGTAGATCGTGGTTTTCGTACTTTGGCAGCAAGAGATTCCAAACGTTTTCGCTGTATTCAAACACAAGGAACCAAGGAAGAGACTGCCGGTCTCGTTTTTGAACTAGTTAGGAGAGTTCTATTATGAAACTGATTTTTGCTATTGTCAGTGACGAAGATTCGTCACGGCTGATGACCGAGCTAAATCGGGCAGGTCATCGCGTAACAAAACTCCATTCAACCGGTGGCTTTTTGAAATCTGGCAATACCACTTTAATGACTGGATTTGAAGATGATATGCAGGATGAGGTAATGGCGATTATCCGCAAGTATTCGCGTAGTCGCAAGACCTCCATCAATGCCACCATGCCGCCACCCTCAATGGGTACGTCTTATATGCCCTATCCGGTCGAAGTTAAAATAGGCGGTGCTACTGTTTTTGTAGTGCCGGTGGATCACTTCGAGAAAATTTAGCATGGGGGCAAAGATAAATTCCCGGGGCAACACTAAACAAGATGTTGTAAATTTTGGCAGTTTTCAGATCTCTAAACTGGCAATAAACGACGAGCTGAGGCAAAAGTTAAAGCAGATTGTCACTGCTAAAGCTTATCCTCTTCTTCTGGTTGGAGATGAAGGTGCCGGCAAACATACTATAGCCAAATGTCTGGCAGCATCTTTTCTTTGTGAATCCATTGAGAAAGACGGCTCCGCTTGCGGGAAATGCACATCCTGTCAAATGCTTGCTTCGGGTGGACATCCTGATTTAGTTGTTTTGGACCCGGGGCCCGGCGGCCGTTGTAAAGTCGATGAGCTGCGCACAGAAGTGGCTGCCCGACTTTTTGAAACGCCGGGAATTTCCCACAATAAGGTTTATATAATTTCAGCTGAAGAAACGGACACACTCAGCGAAACTTGCCAAAACGCACTCTTAAAACCTTTGGAGGAGCATCCCGATTTTGTTCGATTTATAGTCTTATCCAAAGATTCTGACCGGCTGTTGCCGACCATACTTTCACGTGTGCAACCGCTGCGGCTGGGTCATCGCAGCGCTGAAAATATTCGTCAGATTCTCAACGAAGCCAATGTCGATGATTCCAAAGCGAAAAAATTTGCTTTGGATTGCTCTGACGGGTTGCCGGGCGTCGCCTTGACGTTAGCCCGGGACGGAAAATACCAACAGATTTACGATGAAAGTCTCGACTTGTTTAAAGCTTTTCCAAACGAGAGACGTACCTACTTTTTAACCCATGGTTTGGAATTTTTCAAACTAAACAGAGAAAGCACGGATATGATCATTCGTTTGTTTCAGTCCTTTTTGCGGGAACTCAGTATTGAATTGCTGACAGAAAACAATAAACAATATTTAACCGACAGAGCAATTTTCTCAAAGCAGGAGTT
>CAZVVR010000150.1:0-3781 GCA_964630605.1 uncultured Mageeibacillus sp.
AAGATGACGTAGCATTCCGTCGTGCAGTCCAGGTTCCTCGCAGAGGGATCGGTGAAGTTACCATTGAACGCATAAACGCTCTGGCAGGTGAGAACGAAGTCAGTATGCTGGATATTTCCCGCAATGCTTATGATTATGCAGACCTGTCGCGTGTGGCAGGCCGTGTGTCAGGGTTTGCTCAACTGATTGACGGACTGAGGGTTAAGCTGGAACAGCCGCAGGACGATATGACTCTTGCTGATTTTATTCGCCTGGTTGAACACCGGTCGGGTATGATTGCGTCTTTACAGGAACAAGCAGAACGCGGCAACGCCGAGGCTCCGTCGCGCCTGGAGAACTTACAGGAACTTCTTTCAGATGCTTTGGAGTTTGAAGCTAACCTTTTGCGAGAAAACGAGGAAGGTGCTTTCGAGGATCCCTTTTATCAGGAAGAAGAACAGGAGCTTACCTCCGAGAGAATTTTGCAAAATTTCCTGGAACGCACAGCCCTGTATACAGATCAGGATACAGAACACGAAGAGCCGTTGGTGAGCCTGATGACTGTTCACAGTGCTAAAGGACTTGAGTTCGATGTTGTCTACTTAGTGGGAGCTGAAGAAGGAATTTTTCCCAGCTCGCGTTGTTTCGAAAGTCCGGAAGGCCTGGAAGAAGAACGACGTCTCGCTTATGTGGCGGTGACGCGTGCCAAAAAAGAATTACTGGTGACAACAGCCACCAACCGTCTGCTGTTTGGTTCGACTCAGTACAATATTCCATCTCGCTTTATTGAATCTATTCCGGAAGATCTGGTGCAAAGACGCGGAACGGCAGCTCAAAGGCGTGATTTTTCATCTGCTGCCCAGGTAAAGTCTGACCGAAACTTGTTTGCATCCGTCGTTGGCAAAGACAGAAACGAACGAATTGAACAAAGTTCAGAAAAAACCAGTGGTATAGATCCTAAAGAACTTTCAGTAGGAGATAAGATCAGGCATGCAAGCCGAGGTATTGGCGAGATCAGAAAAATTAATATTGTAGGCGGGGATGCTATTTTAACTATAGATTTTGACGGAGAAACAAAAAGATTCATGGCAAGTCAGTCTTTTTTAACTAAAGAATAAGATTTGCCCAACGCTTTACCGAATCAGAACCTGAAAAGGATTTCAATATGAGTAAAAAACAAAAATCATTTTTTGATAAAATAACAAGCGACGTAACGCCCCGTCAAATTAAAGAGCAAAATGAGATGCAATCATTCTCGCCTTTTGCTCAGCTTTCTGCCGAAAGTCGCGGGCGTGCTGTGGTTGAAGAAGAATGTAAGCTGCGTACAATTTATGAACGCGATACCGGCCGCATTCTTTATTCATTGCCCTTTCGTCGTTTGCGCCATAAAACTCAGGTATTTTTCAATCCGCAAAATGACCATGTGTGCACACGCATGGAGCATGTTCTTTACGTCAGTTATTTAGCGGAAGTTATTGGCAGTGCTCTTGATTTAAACACACATTTAATTCGAGCTATAGCTATGGGACACGATTTAGGCCATGCGCCTTTCGGACATTCCGGTGAGCATGTTCTTAACGAATTGATTCAGCAGTATGATACTGAATTTTCCTTTCAACACGAGCTACACAGCCTGCGTGTGGTGGATTTATTAGCTGAACATAATGGAAAATCAGGTCTTAATCTTAGCTTCGAGGTGCGCGATGGTATTGTTTCGCATTGTGGAGAACAATATGATGAGTTTGTTTTACGTCCTGAGCGTGAAAAAACAGAAAAAGATCTAATAAATACCGAGGCCGGAACTTCTATGCCGGTTACCTTGGAAGGCTGTCTTGTTCGACTTTGTGATCGTATAGCTTATGTCGGCCGTGATATTGAAGATGCAGAACGCTCTAACCTTTTGTCTTTTGCCGAGCTGCCAATGGAGCTTCGGGCCGCCTTGGGTGAGAATAATAGTGCAATTGTTAATACGCTGGTTCAAGACGTGATCGCTAACAGCAGGGGAAAAGACATGATTGCATTGTCAACTGAAACGGGATCTGCACTTAAAGAACTTACCGAGATTAATGTGACCAGGATCTATAATGCGACCAAGGTGCGACGATTTGAGCGTGAGGCGGCCAATATTATCGAAGGGCTTTTTGAATATTTCTTCGAATTGACACGCACAATGCCACAAAATCGTTTTGATGAAAATAGCCAGAAGTTTTTTGAATTTTACAGTCAGCATCCGCAATTTACGGATTCGCCCGTGCGCAAAATTGTGGATTATATTGCCGGCATGACAGATTCATATGCAAGACGGGTTTTTTCGTCGATCTATCAATTGTAGAAAGGAAACTTTCCATGTCGACAGCTTTTTTTGCGATGTTGCATCGGCTCAAATATATCCAGCGCTGGGGCCTAATGCGAAATACAGAAACAGAAAATGTACAGGAACATTCGCATGAAGTGGCAATTATTGCGCATGCACTGGCGATTTTGAGAAAGAATCTGTTTGCGGAAGGCAGGATCTGTCCTGATCCTGATTATGTTGCCACACTGGCACTGTACCATGATGCTTCAGAAATTTTGACCGGTGATATGCCATCGCCGATTAAATATCATAATGACCCGATGCGTACAAGTTATAAGGCAATTGAGGCGGCAGCGTCCAGGCGACTGCTGCAAATGTTGCCGGAAGCTTTACAGCCCTTTTACGAAAAATATCTAGTGCCAGCTGACGATGAAATTACGCATGAGGCTTTGATACTGATAAAGGCAGCGGATCGATTTTCTGCCTGTATTAAATGCCTGGATGAGTTCAAGGTTGGGAACAAAGAATTTGTAAAAGCCTACGAGGATATTAAACAGCGGTTGTTGGAATTAGATCTGCCGGAGGTACGCTGGTTTATTGATAATGCAATGCAAGCTTACTCGGCTTCATTAGATGAATTAACCACTTTTTGATATTTAATATTACCTGTATATGACGTATGGGTTAAATCGACTTGACAATAATCCGTTAAAAGCCTTATATAGCTATGTATCCGGCCTATTGTGCTAAACTTAAAATCACTAATATTTCGTGTTAAAATATTAATTTATGTGCCTGCGTTATTTATAATTGCAGATGTGGCGAAGGGAAGGAGACGGGTTTTGAGATATCGCAAAGTTTCTAACTTGTCGAAATTTCATAGTTCGCAGCGTCGGGGCTCTTTTTTTAATTATCGCATTGTGCTCCTAATTCTGAGCCTGTTGATTTTTGTGTCTCCCTTTGCCGGGATGTTTGTAATGGCTGAAAATGGAACAAGCGATTCTACTGAAATTACAGCGACATCTTCAGTCACCAGAGCCGATTTTGAGAGCTATCTTACCCAACAAGGTTTTCCCGAATCTTATCGACCGGCTTTGAGAGCCTTACATGCAAAATATCCCAGCTGGGTTTTCACTGCTTCACATCCCCAAAACAGTGACGGCTCCGCTATGAAGTGGAATACGGTCATAGCTTACGAAAACAGTTTGGAACGGAAGAATTCTATTCCATCTTCTTATTCTGTTGCACAGCGTTCTTTTGCTAAAGGTGCATATAACTATAAAACTAACACCTGGTATTATTCTGATGCTGGTTTCTATTATGCCAGCCCGGAAATCATTGCCTACTATCTTGATCCTAGAAACTTTCTCAATGAAAAAGACATCTTTCAATTTGAAAATTTAGCTTATAACCCTGACATACACACGCGAGAAGAAATAGTGCAGAGTCTTAAAAATACTTTCATGGCAGATGGCCCCACCGTGCCTGTTGTGGATCAAAACGGTA
>CAZVVR010000151.1:0-3748 GCA_964630605.1 uncultured Mageeibacillus sp.
TGCCTGGCACTAAATTATGCACTGCATAGAATCGTGCCTGGCACCAAATTATGCATGTGAATCTTTTATTTAAAAGTCCCATATTGTTCCAAATATTAATCTAAAATGCCTGCGGAAATCCGCTTGACTTTTCATATTCGCAATGCTATATTCTAAACAACTATAGTCGTCAGGACTTTAGTAAGAGAAGTTTAAGAGTAGACAAGGGGAATATCTATATGAACGAAAAATATTCGAAATTGTGCGAAAAAAACTTTCAGAAGATGCAAGGCTTTATGGAAGTGTGCCTCTTGCTCTTGTTATACAAAGAATCAGGACATGGTTACGGTCTGATCGAAGGATTACAGCACTTTGGCTTTACAAAGGAAAACTTGAACATCAGTACTCTTTACAAAACTCTGAGGAGAATGGAAAAGGATGGATTGGTTAGATCCTTATGGGAAAAAGGCGATCAGGGTCCCAGGAAAAGAGTTTATGACATTAGTGATTTGGGAAGGCAAGAGTTAGATAATTGGGTTGATTTCTTGAAGTTGAGAGTTGAAAGAATTGTCAAAGTTATTGATACATATGAAAAGATCACTGGCTAAAAACGACAGGTTTATAAAATTATTATCTGATGAATAAGGAGTGCAAAGCAAATGAGTACTGTGAATATTGTTACGTATGCAATAGTAGGTCTTTTGTTGCTGCTATCATTTTTTAAAAACAAGGAGAAGACCAAAAAAGCGTTTAAGGTCGCCTGGAAATCCTTTAAGGGTCTGGCACCTGGTCTTTTTCTTCTGGTTGGTTTTGTCGGGATAACTTTAGGATTTATTACCACCGATATGATCTCAAAGGTTCTTGGTGAGAGTGCTGGAATATGGGGAACTCTTTTGGCAGCAGTAATCGGTGGAACATTGTTGATTCCGGCTTTTATTGCGTTTCCATTAGGAGGCACACTGCTTAATGCAGGAGCTTCCGTTCAAACTGTGACAGCCTTTGTTTCGGCGTCTGTCATGGTAGGATTGGCGACCATGCCGGTTGAGATCAAAGCTTTTGGCAAAAAATTTACTATCTTACGCAATTCACTAAGTTTTCTCCTGGCTTTATTGTTGGCATTCTTAATGGGGGTAATATTATGAAAATTATAAAAAAATTTATTTGGCATTTTCTGATTGTTCTAACTTTAATACTGATGGCAATATTTTTACCTGATAATGCTGCGACATCCTTTGGCACTATTTTAGATTTCGCCAAAGAAATGCTGATAGTATTGCCTCCTGTTTTTATAGTAGTAGGGTTATTAGAAGCATGGGTACCACAGGAGAATATTGAAAAATGGCTGGGACAGGAATCCGGAATTAAAGGGATGCTCATATCAATGGCTCTGGGAACTCTTCCGGCCGGACCACTTTATGCAGCTTTTCCGGTGGGATCATCTTTGATCGACAAAGGTGCCAGTTATAGAAACGTAATTATATTTCTGGGTTCATGGGCGGCACTTAAAATTCCACATATGATGATGGAGATTGGTGCTTTGGGGCTGAAGCTTGCTCTAACGCGACTGCTCTTAACGGCTGTTTTGTTAATACCGATGGCCATGTTGATGGAGTTTATACTTCTGCGTGTGAAACCTGAAAAACCTGAGCTCACGGTATAGATGAAAAAAGTTAGAACTGCCGCCGCCCTCGTCTGAAACAAAACAAATTTCATATTGTTTGTCCTTCTGTCTGATCTGAGCATCAATCCAGTAATGTCATCTGGCCGGGAACGGTGAGATCCAGCACCTGTGTAAGGTCAGCACGACCTTGCTGTGAGAGGACAGAGGCAAGTTTGCCTGGCAGCTCTTCGCCTCCATTCAAGTGCATTGGGGCGAGATAGCGGGAAGGCAAATATTCGAGAAAGAGGAGGGCGCCATTCAGGGCCGTCTCTTCGAGACGCTTATCTGTTGGTACAAAACTGAGAATGAGTTCTCCGGCCTTTGCGGGCAGGATTTCATCCTTTTTAACTTCTGACCAGGCTTCAGCCATTCGTGTGAGCTCCGCCTTATAGTCCGTTTTCATCTGTTCCGAATCCTCGTCCTGCCAATCCCAATCATTGAGATCTCCCAGGTGAATAAAGCTGCCGATTTCCGTGACAATGAGAAAAGCCGACCCTGCATCTGTTGAAGCAAAGACATAAACCCGGAGCAGGGAAGGAAAGGCGGCCAGTTCGTTCTGCAAAATATCATGTGGATCAACGAAAATAACTTCCCGCTGGATTTCTTTAGCGGCTTGACGCACACGTTTGCTGTTGCAGGAACTGTCCAAAATATAATAAGCCGGAGCATTGTTTTTAAAAGAAAGGATTTCAGGATTCCAGTGATCAGCATGATCGTGAGAAACAAAGAAAACCACTGGTTTATCGCCGCCGGAAAACTTAGCCAGCACATTAGCAGGGTCAGTATAATAATCGAATATTAAAACAGAATTTTCTAATTCCAGTAAAAATCCGCTGTGGTTAAGTAAATATAATTGAGGATACATTGATCACTCCGATAAGGTTACAGGTCAATCATCATTTGCCGCCATTGCCACTGTTACTGGTTTTGGGGGTCCAAAGATTTCCGATAACTATTAAAACAATACAAAAAATAACAATAGAAATTGCTGCCGCCATCGGAATTTTCACAAGAAAACGGTCTGTCAGGGAATATAGTACATAGATGGCAATTGCCACAGTAGTCGGTGTTAACAGTCTTTTTTTCATAGTATTCCTTAAAAATGTATCAGTTTTATTGATTTTCCTCTGTTATTATAGTACACAAAGATGATTATTTCATAAAATTACATCCGAGGTGAATAAATGAGCGACAAAAACAAAGGTCCGCAAATAAGAATAGTTAAAGACGGGCCTTATCTTGTAACCGGTAATGTGCCTTTATCCGAAAAAATAATTACGCCACACGGTGAAAAAAGTTACGTATATAAAGAGGGGCAGGAGCTGCCTCAGTCAAATACATACACACTTTGCCGCTGCGGCAAGTCTCAGAATCCACCTTTTTGTGACGGCAGACATGTCAAAGAAGGATTTGATGGAACTGAAACTGCATCTAAAGAAAATTATGTTGACAGAGTAAAGCAGAGAATTCTGGGCCCGGACATGGAGCTGTATGATGACGGGCGTTGTGCCTATGCCAGGTTCTGTCACCGGGAGGCGGGGGATGCCTGGGAACTGGTCGAAATGACTGATGAGAAAGACGAATATAAAGAGGAAGCAATCAAGGCTGCCTGCCAGTGTCCTTCAGGCCGTTTGGTTTTAACGGATGATGAGGGAAATGTTATTGAACCTGATTATGATCCTGGAATAGAAATACTGCAAGATCCCGAGCTGGGAGTAAGTGGTCCGATTGCGGCTAAAGGTTATATTCCTTTAATTTCCTCTGACGGAGAGACCTATGAAGTGCGGAATAGAATCGCCTTGTGTCGCTGTGGCCAATCGAAAAATATGCCTTTTTGTGATGGTCAACACATTAAAGCTGAGTATAAAGACGGACTTTATGAGCATGAAAATAAGGGAAAATCCGGCAGGGATTGATGTCTGTGAACTACGTTTATATTTTAGAATGCAAAGACGGAACCCTTTACACAGGCTGGACAACGGATGTTGAAAGAAGGATTAAACAGCACAATTCCGGCCTGGGGGCTAAGTATACCCGTGGCAGATATCCGGTCCAACTGAAACACGTAGAAAAGTTTGAGACCAAAGAAGAAGCCATGAGCCGGGAAGC
>CAZVVR010000152.1:0-3721 GCA_964630605.1 uncultured Mageeibacillus sp.
TTTAACAATACTATTTCTATTTTAGCGATTGCACTCCTGATCATTTTTCAGCCGGAGTTACGCAAAACACTGGAAAAACTGGGACGCAACCGTCTGGTTAAAGTTATTTCACCTAAGGAACGGGAAAATTCCGTAGACCCCGGTACCAGGCAAATAATTGAGTCTATTGTTTCTGCCTGTGAATCAATGAGCAAAACCAGAACCGGCGCGCTGATAATAATTGAACGTCTTACCAGTTTAGGGGAATTGCAGTCACAAGAAAATGCTGTCCAGGTGGATTCCAGCGTTTCGACCACCTTGCTTAAACAAATTTTTTATATCGGCTCACCCTTGCATGACGGTGCGGTTTTGATCCGTGAAGGACGTATAGCCGCAGCCCGCATACATGTTCCTTTGTCGGATGCCTATCATTTACGCCACGAATTTGGTACCAGGCACCGAGCTGCAGTTGGTGCAAGTGAGCTGGGGGACGCTATTGCTGTAGTTGTGTCAGAGGAAAGAGGAACCATCAGTTTGGCGATGGATGGCAGGTTGTTTGAACTTGCCAATGCTGATGCTTTACGCAGCCAACTGTATCGGCTGCTTATGCCTGAAGCAAGTGGTGAAAGACGCAGCTTCAAAGAGTGGCTGCAGGATACTTTTATCAGAAGCCGTTCGGACGCGGAAGAAAAAACTGCCGCTGCTGACACAGATCAACAGGAAGATGACGAAAAAGGCAGGGAAAAAGAAACGGCCAAAGCGCGCCGCCGGCGAATTGGACGCAGTAAATTGCCTCGTAAACAGCGCTTTGGTCTGGCAATATTTTCTTTTATTTTGGCTTTTTTCTTCTGGCTGTATGTGCAACTTACCATCGACCCGGTGAAGACCAGTTCTTTTAACGTACCGCTTACTTATCAGGGCGTGGAAATAGCAGCAGATGCAGGATACGGCATTCAAGGTTATCCGGTTAGTGATATTCAACTGATTTTAAAAGGTCGGACAGAAGTATTGGATAATATATCTGTGACCGATCTTACTGCCTATATCGACGTCAGTGATATAAATACGGCAGGTGTGATAGAATTACCTGTTGAGATTGAAACTGATACTCTGTTATATACGCAAACCGAAACTGTTTTACCGGGTTCGGTGCGCGTCAATGTATATGAGCTTCAACCCTAATTACAAGAGGAAAAATGGCTAGATTATTTGGAACAGACGGTGTTCGCGGTATCGCGAACAAGGACTTGACACCGGATTTGGCTTTTAAACTAGGCTATGCAGCCGCCAATATTCTGACTGACAAAAGCAAAGGCAGACCGCGTGTCGTGGTTGGTGAAGATACCCGTATATCCTGCGGCATGCTGGCTTCAGCTCTGGTAGCGGGGTTGTGCTCTGCCGGTGCCGATGCTGTTGAGTGTGGTGTTGTACCAACTCCTGCTGTGGCCTGGCTGGTTGGACATTATGAAGCTGATGCCGGAGTTGTAATATCCGCATCCCATAACAGCTTTGAGTTTAATGGTATTAAATTATTTGGTGGCGACGGCTATAAACTAGATGACGCAACGGAAGATTTGATTGAAGCGCATGTGAAAAAACATCGTGAAAAAGATTTCAATCGTCCCTGGGGTGAAGATGTTGGCCGCAAAATCGAAGCGGTAGATGCCATTGATTTTTATCGCGAACATTTGGAAAAAACTGTAAAAGTAGATCTTACCGGCATGCGGATAGGTCTTGATTGTGCCAATGGAGCCAGCTATCAAATAGCACCGCGTTTATTTCGCGACCTTAATGCTGAGGTTTACGCTATCGGTGTGGATCCTGACGGATATAATATCAATCGAAACTGCGGTTCTACCCATCTGGAAAAAATTAAAGCTTTGGTTAAAGAAAAAAATTTAGACCTTGGGTTTGCTTTCGACGGCGATGCAGACCGTGTTTTAGCAGTGGATTCTGTCGGATGTGCCTGTGACGGAGACGTGATTATGTCTATTCTTGCCCTTTCTTTAATGAAGCTGGGCAAATTAAAGCAGCAGACTCTGGTTGCTACTGTTATGAGCAATTTTGGCCTGGATCACATGGCTGCAGAAAACGGCATTATTCTGGAACGTACTCAGGTTGGCGATCGTTATGTTATGGAGCGGATGCGTGAGGGCGATTTTACACTGGGTGGTGAGCAAAGCGGGCATATAATTATGCGCGAGCATTCTACTACCGGCGACGGGATTTTGTCAGCGCTAAAGCTTTTGAAGGCTCTTAACACCAACGGGCAAAAACTGGAACAAGCCAGGAAAATGGTCAAGATCTGCCCTCAAGTTTTGAAAAATGCCCGTGTGAGCAGTGAAATTGCCAAGAAAAAAATAATGAGCAACTCTAAGCTCAACAAAAAAATTAAAGAGATAGAGGAAATTCTGGGTAATTCAGGCCGTGTACTGGTCAGACCCTCGGGTACAGAACCATTGATCCGAGTCATGTTGGAAGCTGACGATGCCGATCTGATCAATCGCTATGCCGATGAGCTTGTGGCTTTGGTTTATACTTTGGACAAGGACAATAAGAGGTATTAGTCTGTGCGTCGTCTGCAAAGTGCTCGCATTGTGCTTGTTTTTAGTCTGATATCAGTTATTCTGCTGATACTGTCTTTTGCAGGTGTCTTAAACCCTCCCATTGCCGGAGCAGATCGGTTCGCAGAACAACGCGATGCTGCACATAGTTTAGGAATTCCGGATCGGACCGGCCCCAGTGAAAAAGCATCGGGAAATGAAACGACTGTAGATCCGGAAACTCAAACGGGCGAAACAACAGTTGGAGAAGCGAAAACAGAACCTTTAGACCCTGATATTTCTGAAACTGTTGCTGTAGCAGCTTTACCCGTTAGCGGAAATGATCCCTCTTTGCTCTCACCGCGGGAAGATGGTCTGCTCAGGATCTGGCCCCGAGAATCCTCGGTACCGCAACTGCATAAAGTAGATTTTGCTTACTATGCTTCTCTTGGGGAGGAAACCAAACCACTCAACGGTATAACAGTTATATTGGATCCTTCATTTGGCGGAAGCTCAACCGGTGCCACCGTAGTAACAGACAGTGGAGTTTTGGCCGAAAAAGATATTGTGCTTGTTATTGCTCAGATAGCTGAACGTTATCTGACAGAGATGGGTGCTGATGTAATATTAACGCGCAGCAGTGACATCGGAAATTCTTTCTTTTATGTGGCTGCTTTGACTGCAGACACAGTATTGGAACGTTATAGCAAAGAAGCAGAGGCAGCCAATTATGAAACACAGCTGATTGAAGATTTACGTCTGCAAATGTCTGATGTCATGCGCATCAATCAGAATAGTGCTGATTCAGGCGGACGGGGCTTGTTTGGCGGTATCGGCACGCCTGCGCGTTTGCGTCTGATTTACGATATTCAGGATCAGTATAAAGACGTTCTTTTTATTAATATTTCATTAAATCATGATAATGATACCGAGTTATCGGGTGCAGAGATTCGTCTTATGGATCAAGATTTTGTGGCTGCAGTGAATAATAGTTATATCGAAGATCAGGATCCTAATACTCTGGCTCCTAACTATAATATGATTGACAGCCAGAGCCGTGAGGAACTGGCCTGGCTGTTATATGGCCATCTGCAGCATCAGTCGCCGGCCTTAGCAACAGAAGCAGAGCCACAGATAGCAGAAAAAGACATGGCAGTTCTGCGTTTGAACAATCTTACTTCGGTGTCTGTTGTGCCGGG
>CAZVVR010000153.1:0-3704 GCA_964630605.1 uncultured Mageeibacillus sp.
CCGGCGTTGGGTCTGCATCTATAGTCGGAAACCTGTTTGAGTGTCCGTCACGACGAGTGCCCGAGTTTAATGCGACCGGTCTCGGTGGATTGTATGTCGCTGGCGTAGACCGGGCGGTTGTTGTCAGTATGGGCACCGGGACATCCATTGTATATGCGGATCTGGAAGAGACTATGCATATTATCGGTTCCGGAGTAGGCGGCGGCACCTTATTGGGTCTGGCGGATCGCATGCTTCAGGTGAGAGATTTTACTTCCATAAATGAAATGGCCGATCTGGGTAGCCTGGAAAATGTAGATCTCACTATCGGTGATATTTCCTGTGAAGCAATCGGAGATCTGACGGCCAATACAACAGCTTCAAATTTTGGCAAAGTGAATGATAAAGCCAACGCCAATGATCTTGCACTCGGAATTGTCAATCTGGTTTTTCAGTCTGTAGGCACAGCATCAATTCTATGTGCCCGTCTGACAGATGTTGATAAAGTTGTATTTACCGGGAACATGATGCGAGTCAAGCAGGGAAGAGATACCCTGAAAACTTTTTCTATCCTCTATGGTATCGATATGATCATGCCGGAAAAAGCTGAATTTGCCACAGCGATCGGCGCTGCCTTACACCAGCAAGAAAATTAAAAAACCTATTTCTTGTTTTAAAAAAGCAGTCTCCGGCGAGACTGCTTTTTAAAATCCGGTGCATAGAATCGTGCCTGGCACCAAATTATGCAGTGCATAGAATCGTGCCTGGCACCAAACTATGCAGTGCATAGAATCGTGCCTGGCACCAAATTATGCAGTGCGCTTATGGGATTAGTTGTTCAAATTCGGCGACCAGGGGTTCAAAGGATTCCAGGCTGGAAATCCAGGTTTGCTTATCGGTTAGATCCAGTCCGACCAGTGCTCCGGTTTCTTCAGCCGAGGTTACTGTCGTAGCTGTCAGCATTTCATCGTATTTTTTCATGAACTCAGCACCTTCGCTTTGGGCTTTATCATAGAGCGCAACTGAAAATAAATCTCCAAAGGCATAAGGGTAGTTGTAGAAGCTGCGTGAAGCGGAATAGTAGTGACCTTTGCAGGCCCACATATATGGGTGTAAAGTCTCTTGGTCCAAACCTTCACCATAGGCTTTGATCTGTGAGTCGTGCATGATATTCTGCAGATCTTCCGAGCTGAGATACTGATTTCCTACTCTCGCGAATACTTCCTGCTCAAACAAAAATCGGGAAAGGATATCACAGGAAGTTTGGCTGCTGTTCATCAGTAAGCTATCCAACAGACCTAACTTTTCTTTAGGATCATCACTTGCCTGGATTTGTTCAAGAACAAAATGTCTTTCGTTAAAGGTCGAAGCAGTCTCCGCTACCGGCATAGAATAACTGCGGTTTAAAGAGGCATGATCTTCGATGCGTGATCCGTGATAGGCATGGCCCAGTTCATGTGCCAAAGTTGTAATGGAGCTGAAGGAGCCGTCAAAATTAGATAAAACTCTACTTTGCTTGATAATGGGCAAATTAGAGCAAAAAGCACCTCCGACTTTATTATCTCTGGGATAAAAATCGATCCAATTATCTTCAAAAGCCTTATCTATCAATTCGGCAATTGGGGGGTGCAGCTTTTCAAAAGAACTGACGAGCATTTCCCTGGAATCATCTACCGAATAACCACTTGGCAGCTTACCTATGGGAGCGAACATATCTGCCCAATGCAAGCTTTTTTGACCGAAATATCTGGCTTTAGCCTTATAGTAGCGAACAAAGACATCCTTTTTATCAATTATCGCCTCAATCATCGCGTCCAGAGTTTTGCGGCTGGTTCGATTTTGAAACAATGACTCATCCAGAGGACTGTCGTGGCCGCGCCTGTTTGTTAAATAGAGTACCTGTCCCTTGATTGAGTTCATTGCGCTGGAAAGTGATTTTTCTACTTTGGGGTAAAGAGAAAGCTCAGCATTGTAAGCCTGATGACGAACTTTTTGATCGGGATCGTAGGCCAGATTTCGCAGCTGAGTCATAGTCTTTTTTTCTCCGTTATACTCAGCATTGACGGTCGAAGTCAGTTGGTCAAAGAGATTTTCCCAGGCGCCTGCGCCGTAAATATCTAAATGTGCAATCAATTCCTCCAACAGTGCGTCAAAAAGAAAGCTCGCTTGATCTTTACTTTCCCGCAGCATGAATTCGTAGTGCTTTAACTCCGGCTCTGCCACGAGCTGATCGATATCTTGATCAGCTATCAGGCGCTTTAAGCCAACTTCAAATGGCTGAAAGCCTGCCATTATTCCCTGAATTCGGTTTAAATAAGCAACTGTTTTATTGATGCTGGTGTCGGCATTTCTAACCAAAGAGAAATAAGCAGCCAACCGATAAACCAAATCATTCAGGTTTTCAGCCAGCTCAATTCCATCTTTAATCTTATCGACGGGCTTTGCATCTTTTTCTAGTAATGTGCGGCTGTCTTCGACCAGTTCCGTAAGTTTGGAAAAATCCTCTTCAATTCTCGGATCATCCAAATTGTCGTATAAGGGACTTAAATCCCACCTGCCTTTTTCTTGCATCATATCCTCCTTTAAAATCTCCATAATTTCTCTACCGTTTAGTATTTTAATTATTATGCATAGAATCGTGCCTGGCACCATATTATGCAGAAACCAATCTATGCAATTTCGTTCCAATTGAAAAATTTCTTCCTCTGTAACCCTTGGTTTTGTGAGCTTTTATCTTTTGCTTTTAACTATTCCCACTCAATTGTTCCCGGAGGTTTTGGGGTAACGTCGTAGAGAACGCGATTGATTCCTTCAACCTCATTTGTGATACGCTCCATCAGCCGTGACAGTAGTTGATAGGAAAGCGGCTCGACCGAAGCTGTCATAGCATCGACACTATTGACGGCACGAATAATACAGGGCCACTCATAAGTGCGTTCCTTATTGCGCATTCCGGTTGATTTTACTTCCGGTACAACTGTGAAATACTGCCAGACTGTTTTGTCTAAACCGGCTTTGGCAAATTCCTCTCGTAAAATTGCATCTGATTCACGTACAGCCTCCAGGCGGGGACGCGTGATCTTGCCGATGCAGCGTACAGCAAGGCCCGGGCCGGGAAAGGGCTGCCGATTGATTAAATCAGGTGGAACTCCTAAAACATGGCCGCATTTGCGAACTTCATCTTTGAATAATGTCTTAAGTGGTTCAATCAGCTTAAACTTAATATCTGCCGGCAGTGCACCCACGTTGTGGTGGCTTTTCACCTTTTTTGCTGTTTTGGTACCGGATTCGATAATATCCGGATAAATAGTGCCCTGGGCCAAAAATTCAATATCATCCAAAAGACTGGATTCTTGTTCAAAAACAGCAATAAATTCATTGCCGATAATTCTCCGCTTTTCTTCCGGATCAGCAACGCCTTCCAGCTTTGTCAGAAAACGCTCTGAAGCATCCACGTAAATCAATTGTCCCGGAAATTTTTTACCGAAAATATCACGAATTTTTTCAGATTCATTTTTCCGCATCAAGCCGGTGTTAACGTGAATCATAGTTAACTGATCACCGATTGCTTTACCCAGTAAAGCTGCCAGCACAGTAGAATCTACGCCACCTGAAAGAGCCAGCAGTACATTTTTGCCGCCGACCTCCGACTTTATTTCAGCCATTTTCCATTTAATAAAGTTCTCAATTGTCCAATTTGGTTTTGCCTTGCAAGTGTCGAAGAT
>CAZVVR010000154.1:0-3681 GCA_964630605.1 uncultured Mageeibacillus sp.
TGATTAAAAATTAACTTAATCTATACAAATAGTCAAGTAATTAAATTAAATATTTGCTTTTTCAGTGATAAATGCTAGAATTTATCCAATGCGAAGTGAGCACTCACTCACCCATATGCGAAAGAGGTCCCAGTTAATGAAATACTCCAGCCCACGATTTGACCGTCTCGACCAGGATAAAAAGCTTAAAATTCTTCAGGCCACTGTAGCCGAATTTTCTGCGTGCGGTTACGAAGCAGCGAATATCAATAAAATAGCTAAAAACGCATACATTTCAATAGGTTCACTTTATAAATATTTTGCGAGTAAAAAAGATCTTTTTTTGTATGTGATCCAATTAAGTTCGGAATTAATCGAAAAAGAATTGCGCACCATAAATGAGGAACCATTTACAAGTGTCGAGAGTAAAATTGAAAAAGTTTTGCGTATAATTCTGCGCACTAATCGCGAACAGCACGATTTGATACGTCTTTATCTGGAACTTACTTCCAGCACCAGCGATGAAATGACTGAGCAGCTAAGTTTTAACCTGGAGACGTTTACAGCGAAAAATTACCAAAAAATTTTACGGGACGGTCAGGCCACCGGCGAAGTCAGACCAGACATAGATCCCGCCATGGCAGCCTATCACCTGGATAACATTTTTATGGCCCTGCAATATTCTTATGCCAGCGGTTATTTACGCGAACGCTTCCGCATCTATGTCAAACAAGGAATTGACTCTGCCGAAAATGATGAATTTGTAATTACAGAAACTATGAAATTTTTACGGGGAGCATTGTTAGAAAACAAATCTTAATGTGGGGAGGCCACTTATGTTCATTCTGTCCTACGACATTGGTACTACAGGAGTAAAAACCTGCCTGTTCAAGTTTGGTCAAACTAGCCACGATGGCAAAAGCAATAAATCACTGCAACTGGTTGATACTTCCTTCGGTGAATACAGCTTGCGAATTCTACCGGACGGAGGAGCTGAACAAGATCCTGACGAATGGTGGGAGGCGATTGTTGAAACCACCAATACCATTTCTGAAAATAACCAAAAGGCAGTTCAGGAATTGTCGGGCATCAGTTTTTGCTCACAGATGCAAAGCGTTGTTTTGGTGGACGAGTCTGGAAGGCCCGTGCGTCCTTCTATGAGTTACATGGATCAAAGAGCCGGAGAGATTAAAAGCAAATACACCGGACCGGGGCCAAAAATTGCGGATGTCGGCATTCCCTTCCTGCTTAAGAGTCTAATGCATACCGGAGTCGTTTCGGCCAGTGACAAAGACCCTGTCTGGAAATATCTCTGGGTCAAAAAGAATGAACCTGAAATATTCCAAAAAATCCATAAATGGCTGGATGTCAAAGAAGCGATTATCGCACGCATGACCGGCCGTTTTATTCGCAGCCGTGACAGTGCCTTTACCATGCTGTTGCTAGATAAAAACGACAGAATCCCCAGATATTCTTTGCCTTTGATACGTTCTCTGGGAATAGATGAATCGCATCTGCCTGAGATAGTGGAATCAACCGATAAAGTAGGCGGGCTTTTGCCTGAGATCGCTGCGGAACTGGGGCTAAGAGAGGGCACTTCTGTTTTCGCCGGTGGCGGCGACTCATCTCTTTCCTCTGTAGGAGCCGGTTGTGTAGCTCCGGGTGACACACATATATACATGGGAACCAGTGGGTGGGCCTCAACCGTAACCGATAAAAAAATCACTGACACACAAGCTATGATTGCATCCGTAGTTGGAGTGCAGCCCGGACTTTATAATTATTTTGCAGAGCTGGAAACTGCAGGTAAATGTTTAGAATGGGTACGCGATCATCTGGCCCTTGACGAGATAAATATTTACTTAACTAAGGTTTCTGTCTCCGAGATACCTGAATGCGAATATGTCTCGCTTTATGATTATTTATCCAAAGTAATCAGTACTGCCCCAAGTGGATCCGGAGGAGTTATTTTCACACCCTGGCTCCACGGTAATCGTTGTCCGTTCGAGGACTCTAACGCCCGGGGAATGTTCTTTAATATCGGATTGGAAAGTGGCAAAACAGAACTGATTCGTGCAGTTGTTGAAGGCGTCTGCTACCACATGCGTTGGTTTATAGAAATGATAAAAACCAAAATAGAAGTTAAAGCGCCTATCCGCTTTGTGGGAGGAGGCGCTTTGTCCAGAGTAACAGCCGGAATTCTGGCAGATATATTGCAGCTTCCGATTGAGACAATAGACGATCCGCAAAACTTCGGTGCTGTGGGCGCTGCTTTGCTGGTAGCCGTAGGGTGCGGAGAACTCGAAAATTTAAATCAAGCTAAAAATGTGATCCAGGTCACCGGTATTTACGCACCCAATCCGGCTGCAAAAAAGGTACATGACCGCAATTTTGAAGTATTTAAAAAGTTGTATAAAACCAATAGAACAGCTTTTCACAGTTTGAATTCAATAATTGAACGATAAGGAGCGTCTATGGCAAAAAAAGTCCCACTTAAATCAAAAGAATCATTAATTCAGGCCGTCAAATTCACTTTGCTTTCCCTGTCAGCCGGTCTGATAGAGGCGGGTTCATTTGTTGTATTAGAACGGTTGACAAGCCTGTCCTATGATTTAAAACATGTAATATCAATTATCTTATCTGTACTTTGGAACTTTACACTGAATCGTCGTTATACATTTAAATCCGCCAATAATGTTCCGGTAGCTATGATCAAAGTTGCACTTTTCTACGTAGTATTCATACCGGTAACAGCTTGGCTGGGCCAAATTGCTTCCAATAACAACATCAATGATTATCTGATCAAAATCCCCACTATGCTTTTGAACTTCGTGGGTGAATTCCTTTGGTGGAAATTAGTTGTTTTTCGGGGCAGCGAAAACACAAATAAGCTCGCTGATAAGAAAGCTACTCACACAAACTTGAGTGCAGATGATTAATCTGCACGCATTATCTGATTAAAATATTAAGCCGCCCCTTTACTAAAACCGGAGCGGCTTAATCTTTGATCATAAGGTTGTTAATTCTGTTACCACCATCTGCCATGCATCCAGAAAAAATCAACATCCCATGGAATCACATACATAAACAAAAGAGCGAGAATTATAGTAATAAATATTCCTATTAAAGCCATGATTAAAGCTGCTCTGGCGAAATTCTTTCTGTTTTGATTGGTTGAACCAAAACCCCAAACCAAAAGTAAAATCAAATTTACGATCGGGATTAGCATCAGTAGAAACATGCCTACATACTGACCGACGGATAATGGCGGATCCATAACGGGCTGAGGATGATACTGCTGCTGCTGTTGCTGAGGGATATAAGTATACTGCTGATTATAATCAGGTTGTTGTTCCCCTGCTAGTTCCTGTGCGTCATCGGGTAATACTTCTGCTCCGCAATTAGTGCAATATCTGGTGCCATCCGGCAACTCTGCACCACAACTTTCACATCTCATAATTTGCCTCCTTAACTTGCTTGTTATTTCCTAAATGCAATATTTAATAATTTCTATTTGCAGATAGTTAAAAACGTTTACTAATTGAAGTATACGTTAATATTGGCAACTTACGCAGTAATATATGACTCAAAAAAAGCCACAGCTGATTTTCAGCTATGGCTTTTAAAGTTTATCTATAATATATTGCCGTTACTTAAGCCAGATCTTTTTCAATCATGTAAAGCAAAAGATCAACTATGAGC
>CAZVVR010000155.1:0-3586 GCA_964630605.1 uncultured Mageeibacillus sp.
GCAGCCCGTGAAATTTCTCAAAAATATAAACCCGACTATGTTATTATCGGCGAAACAACAGATCTAAATCTCAACTATGGTCAACGCGGACGCATGGAGGTTCAGATTGAAACTATTGGAAAGCCTTGCCACTCCTCTAACCCATCTATGGGAATCAATGCAGTTTATCATATGGCCGAGCTAGTTCCCGAAATAGCTAAAGTCGATCTGGGCCGGGATCCCGATTTGGGTCCTGCCATCATGGAATTGGTTGATATATGCTCCCAGCCTTATCCCGGCGCATCTGTTGTCCCGGCCCGCTGTTTGGCCACTTATGATGTGCGTACGCTAACAAATCACAGCGCTGACAGTATTTTAAATATTATCGGCAAAACGATAAATCATCTTAGACACAGAATTCCCGACTTCAATGCTAAAGTCAGTCTGGTTGAAAGTTCGGCTGTATGCTATACAGGCGAAACTATTGGCGCTGAACGCTTTTTTCCCGCCTGGAAATCCGATCCGGCTGCCGAAGAAAGCTTGGCTATCCTGGATGCAATGGAGAGTGCGGGCCTAAAGCGAACTTTAGGTGTGTACAGTTTTTGCACCAACGGCAGCCATTACGGCGGCGAAGCCGGGCTTACCGTCTATGGTTTTGGCCCTTCCAAAGAAACTCAATGCCATATGGACGATGAATATATTGAAATTTCCCAGTTGCAAAAAGCTGCAGAAGTTTACCAAAATATTGCCGCTAATTTACTAAACCTTTAGGCACAGAACTGACTATAAGATTAAGGGGATTTAATTTTGAGTACGTTAATTAAAAATGCAATAATTATTGACGGCAGTGGTAACAGAGAAAAATACGCTGCCGATATCATTATCGAAGGAGATAAAATCTCTCAGATCGATGCCAACATCAAACAAAAAGATTTTTCTCATAATTTTGATTTAGTTGTTGACGGCACTGGCTTATATGCAACTCCGGGCTTTATTGATTCACACAGTCACTCCGATCTAAAGATCTTTGATGATCCTTTGGTTTTGGCAAAAAGTCTGCAGGGTATCACCAGCGAATTTATTGGTCAGGACGGAATAGCGGTTGCCCCTCTGCCCGAAAAATATATTGAGAGCTGGCGTAAATATTTGAGCGGAATAGACGGCGACACGGATAAGCTGGATTGGCATTTCCATAGTCTGGAACGTTACCGCGCAGCACTTAGTAATGCCAGGCCTGCCGTAAACCTTTCTGTTATGGCCCCGCATGGCAATCTGCGCCTGGCAGCTATGGGCTATGCTCCCGGCGCGCCTGCTGCCGAAGAACTTACCCGTATGAAAAATTTATTGCGTGCAGATTTAGAAAACGGTGGCATCGGTCTTACCACCGGACTGGATTACATACCTTGTATTTATGCCGATACAGCAGAATTAATTGAATTATGTTCAGTATTGCCAAACTATGATGCAGTTTTTGCTATACATTTGCGAAGTGAAGCTGATGAAATTATTCAAGCAATTGAAGAGGTTATGGAAATATGTCGGTCAAGCGGATGCCGTGGACATATTTCTCATTTCAAAGTAGCAGGAAAACAAAATTATTATAAGCTGGATCAAATGCTGGAACTACTGGACAAGGCAAAAAAAGAAGGACTTAACATTTCTTTTGATCAGTATCCTTATCCTTTTGGCAGTACAACTTTAGCTGTAGTTCTTCCGCCCTGGGCAGTTGAAGGGGGCGCAGACCAGATGCTTTTACGCCTGGAATCAAGTGAATTGAGAGCACGCATGAAACACGATATGCAGCATGGTCTTCCTGGCTGGACTGGTTTTTGCCGCAGCACCGGGACTGACAACATGTTAATCAGTAGTGTGGAATCTGCAAAAAACTATGATGTGGTTGGCAAAAGTCTGGATGAAATTGCGAGATCAAGGCAATCAGATCCTTATACTGTAGCTATGGATCTACTGTATTCCGAAAAAGGCACTATCAGCATAATAACTAAATACGGTGAAGAAGATCATATTAAACGCTTAATGCTAAGACCGGAAATGAACTTGTGCACTGACGGTTTGTTCAGTGCTCACCCCCATCCCAGAACTTATGGATCTTTCCCCCGTTTTTTGGGCAAATACGTGCGCGAAGAAAATTTACTTTCCTGGGAGAGTGCGATCTATAAAATGACCGGAAAAGCTGCCGAAGTTTTTAGGATTCCTTACCGTGGCTTTTTGCGGGAAGGTTATTTTGCAGACATTGTTCTGCTGGATCCCGAAACTGTGAATGATTGTGCTACGCTCGAAAAACCAAAACAATATCCGCTAGGTATTGAATATGTTTTTGTTAACGGGGAAATGACTGTCCAAAAAGGTGAACATAACGGCAAAAGGCCGGGTCGAATACTCACACGGTAAATTTTAATTTTCGCCTGAACAGCAACTCCCCGGCAAGTTGCAAGACAAACCGGGGAGTTTGGATTATTTTGTAATTTTGCTAATTTTGATTTTTAAAATCAAAATGAAACTGTTTAACAAATATCAGGAAATGGTTTTTCTACTATTTGACCACGCATACAGCGTTCAGTAATTTGATCGGCTCCTCCCAGATAAAGGAATTGCTGCAGTCTTTCCTCCAGACTGAGACGTTTCGTAGCAGGCCAGCACTTATCATCAATGACCAGATAATCTGCTGTGCTGCCGGGTGCAAAACTCCCGCAATTACCAAAAAAGGACCCTCCCCCTGCAGTTGCAAGATAGAAAGCTTCCACATAAGTGACCGGATCGATTTCACCTTCGCTTTCCAGACTATAATGTTTGGATTCGCGAATGGTATCAACTACTGCCGTCCCCATAAAAAGTCTGTCTCCACCGGCGATATCGGATCCTAAACCGATATTGAAACCGGCGTCCATCATTTGCTTTAAAGGCATGATCCCGCTGGATAAATTAATATTTGAAGCGGGACAGTGAGCTATAAAAACCTCATCTTCCAGCATTGCTTCCAGTTCAACTTCTGAATTGTGGACACAATGAGCCATTACTGTTTGTCCTTTTGGTGTCAGATTATAAGATTGATAAACATCATAATAATTTTTTGACTCCGGAAATAATTCCCGGACCCAATCAATTTCGCCTTTATTCTCGTTCAAGTGTGTTTGAACGGGTAAATTATGTTGCTGCACCAAATTGCCAAGATGTTTCATAAGGGGATGCGAACAGGATGGTGCAAAACGTGGTGTGATGATCGGTTTGACATTCTCATAATGTTTGCTTTTTTCCAACCACTCTTTGGTGTCTGCAAAAGAAATATCGCATTCCTCTTTTAACTTTGGTTCGTCGCAGCAATCCATATTGACTTTCCCGACATAGGCGCGAAAACCCGACTTATCATACATATCCATCAGCATGAGAGTTGATTCCAAATGTATGCTGGAGTAAGTACAAAGGTTAAAGGAACCCAATGACCATAATTCATTAATCAAAAGCGGAAAAACCTTTTTACCATATTCCAGATCCTCAAAACGCGCTTCTTCCTTGAAAGTATAGGTGCTGAGCCAGGGCAAGAGCTCTACGTTCATGCCTAAGCCGCGCTGGCCATACTGCACTGAATGAA
>CAZVVR010000156.1:0-3582 GCA_964630605.1 uncultured Mageeibacillus sp.
TGGACAGATCAAACGGACAAAAATTGCCATAGAATAGAGCGAGGAAAAAATGAAAGACAAAATTAAAAATACGCTCTTTATTATATTAGGCAGTATCGGTGTTGGACTTGGTGCGATCGGCGTGGTCGTCCCATTGCTTCCCGCTTTTCCTTTTTTGCTGTTCGCAGCATACTGCTTTGCCAGGAGCTCTGAAAAACTTGATCGGTTGTTCAGACAAACAAAGCTTTACAAAAACAATTTAGAAAGCTATGTCAAAGGTAAAGGCATGACACGGAAAACGAAAATACGCATCATGATCTTAGTGACATTGCTATTGAGCATCGGCTCTTATTTGATGCAAGCCGTTGTCATTGGTCAGATAATACTCGGATGCGTATGGTTATTCCATATGTTGTATTTCATTTTCGGTGTTAAAACGATACAAGAAAAGACAAATGTATGATAGAAAAAAGCTCTTTGAGGCTAGCACCGAAAGCGGACAGGTCAAACAGACAAAGAAGAGTCAGTATGTTCGAATCTCCGCAGCGTAAGTGCTGCTGCTAGATCTACAGTGCTTTTACTTTTGAGAGGAATTTTTTCGTTCTTGGATTTCGGGGATTGGAAAACAGTACTTCCGGTGGGCTGTCTTCAGCGATTTTGCCTTTGTCCATAAACAGAACTCTGGTAGCGACCTCCCTGGCAAATCCCATTTCGTGAGTGACGATAACCATCGTCATACCCTCATCAGCAAGCACTTTAATCAGATCCAAGACTTCTCCGACCATTTCCGGATCAAGTGAGGAAGTCGGTTCGTCAAAAAGCATTACTTTCGGGTTCATAGCCAAAGCTCTGACGATGGCGATCCTTTGTTTCTCACCTCCGGAAAGGGTAGAAGGGTAGACGTCTTGTTTGTTTTCCAGACCAATTTTACGCAAAAGGCTGATGGCATGGTCTTTTATCTCTGCTTTTATCTGGGCAGGAGCTGAGTTTACTTCAAACAGTGGCTTTTTGTCCCGGCTGAAGATGTTCCTGAGTTTTAGGAAGATATTCTGTTTTTTGAGTTTTCTCAAATCATGCAAAGCAATATGCAGAGGAGCCATCATGATATTATCGATTACAGTTTTATTGTTGAATAAATTGAACTGCTGAAAGACCATACCTATGCTTCTGCGGTGCAAATTAAGATCAACATTGGTATCTGCGATATTAATCCCCTGGAAAATTATCGAGCCTTTGCTTGGTTGTTCCATGCAGTTCAGACAGCGCAGCAACGTGCTTTTCCCGCTTCCGGAAGGGCCTATGATCGCAATTTTCTCACCTTTTTCAATGGTGAAAGATATGTCTTTCAGGACTTTCAGATCTCCGTAATTTAAACTAAGATTGGCTACTTCTATCACTTTTTCTCAAACTCCTTTCCATGGTTTTGATCAGGAATGAAACGAGCATGACTAAAACAATGTATATAAGAGCCATAACCAGATAGGGAACCATGAATTCATAATTATTGGTGCCGATATAATTGAATGCTACGTACAGATCCACTGCTCCGACAAAACTCACAACGGATGTTTCCTTTATTAAGGCTATAAATTCATTGCCAATAGTGGGCAAAATGTTTTTCACGGCCTGAGGCACGACCACTTTAGTCATAGTGACGCCATAACTGAGACCGACCGCACGGCCGGCTTCCATCTGTCCCGGATCTACAGACAAAATGCCGCCTCTCATAATTTCTGAAACGTAAGCCCCGCTGTTAAAACCGAAGACCAAAACACATACATTAACCGGAGGGATATTTATTTCCAACAGAGGCAAGACAACATAATATGTAACCAGCAGCTGCACTACAATGGGGGTTCCTCTGAACAAGGCTACATAGAAACCGGATACCCGATTCAGGATTTTTGCCAATATGCCTTTTCCCGGAGATACTTTTATGGCAGCTATCACCGTGCCAATCAATACCCCTATCATTAAACCCAGGACAGCAATTATAATTGTATTTTGAAGTCCCTCAACAACTTTGACGTAACCATTATTTTCAATAAATACTTGCCAAAATTTGTCAAACTTAATACTAAAGTTAGCCATATCTCTTCCTTAAGAAAAATTCTCAAAAAATCACCGCTCTGAGTCACAGAGCGGGATTTCCTAAGAATGTTCCGAATACGGTTTAGTTAAGCTCATTGATGGACTTGACGATAAACTTGGCCGGTGCTTCGTCTATAATCACGTATTGAATATTGCCGTTGAGCATATCCTGAACTGCAAGAGAACCGGCTTTGTAGCCGACACATTTTGCATTATAGCCATCAAAACCCCAGTCCTGGTCGCCTTCAACATAGAATTGGCCCGTGGTGCCGGTTTGAACGCCGATTTTTACACTATCCGCCAATTCGGCCAAGACGGCTTCAACATCGCCGAGAGTTGCACATTGGTCGAAAGCTGTGTCCTCAGACATCACGATGAGGTTCTGTGAAGCGCTGTAGTATTTATCAGAGAATTCAACGAATTCCATGCGGTTTTCAGTTATGGTAAGACCGGCCATGGCGATATCAGCTTTTCCCTGACCAACGGACAGACAGACAGCGTCAAAGTCCATGTTGCTGATTACAAGCTCCTGATCCAGATGCTCTGCCAGCAGCGCCGCGATTTCCATATCAATGCCGTAGTATTGGTCTCCTAAAGTGTATTCAAAAGGTTCAAAGCTCGCATTGGTGGCGATCACCAGCTGATCTTTGCCGGGATCAAGCTTTGCGGATTCAACTGCTTCCGGCGTGCCGTCGCCGAAGTATTTATCAAAAATCTCATCCAGAGTGCCGTTGGCTTGAATCTGAGCTATAAATTCATTAACTTTTTGAGAAAGTTCCGGCTGCTTCTTATCCACACCGAATGCATATTCTTCTTCAGTAAGAGATATTTCAATCAGTTTCACTTTATCTTTTGCTGCTGCACCGGTCTTTGGGTTGCCGCAGCCGGTAATGCCTAATGCCATTATTAAAATGGTGACGATTGTTAAGAGTATAACTTTAGAATTTTTCATTTTTTTCTCCATCTGTTTGCCTTTAATGTTTTTTGCATCGATTGCAAAGGCATAATTATTACTAATCCTGCATAAATATAAATTAGTAAAACAAATAAGTCAACCCCTATCTTTGGAGTTCGACCGGTATACTGTGAAAATTGTCTGGGGCATGTTGTAGACTAAATAAGGAGCCAAGCGTCTTTTCCGGTGTGAGATTGTCTGAAAGCTGAAAAGGAATTTATTTAAAATAAAAAACTAGATCCAAATTAAAAGGATCTAGTTTTTGTTATTTGTCTAAATTGAATTTGACTTGTTTGTATTACCAGTCATACTCTTCTACTTGCTTTTCTGCTTCTTCTTTTGTTATTCCATATCTTTCTTGAATTTTACCGGCTAATATTTTGGCATCACCTTTAATTACGTCCAGGTCGTCATCAGTCAACTTGCCCCAGCGTTTTTGGACTCCGCCTTTTAACTGTTCCCATTTGCCTTCCATAGTATCTTTGTTCATTTTATTTGTACCTGAATATTACGACGCAGCGGATCCACTGTTCCGCTGCGTCTTGATCCACCAGTTC
>CAZVVR010000157.1:0-3514 GCA_964630605.1 uncultured Mageeibacillus sp.
TATTCAGACCAAAGAAAACGCTTAAATATCCATGTTTTTCGAGGTAATTGCTTTTTAAGTCTTCGCTCTTCATTATCATAGAAAATAAGAAAAGCTTGCAACTCTTTTGTCTTTATTACCTTTTCGGCTGGATCGGCATAATATATTTTTTCAGTGAGATCCAGATATATTTGGTCAATTTCATTCTCATTCTCACGCTTCATTCTTTCAACAAAATCACGTATAGTTTCGCCGTAGAACCTGACTTTTCCTTCTAAGCTCCACATAGACTGTAGATCGAGATCAATTTTACCGATCAAATCCTCAATGGAAGTTTCCTGCAACTTCTTCTGCAGATATTCCTGATCGTGGCGGCGTTTATAAACCCAGTAACGCCAAAGTATATAAATCCAGACAGGTGCAGTATAAATCAATATATATAATAACAACTTCAGAATAAAATACAGGAACGCCAGCAAAGAAAAACCACCATTCTTACCCCCGGGCAGCTCCTCCGCCTCTGTATGTTCCTCTCCCGGTATTTGTTCAGTCTGAGAAACAGTAACGGTGGGATCCGGCCGGACCTCGGTTGGCGGGGGCGGCTCGTTCTGATCAAACGTTGGCCTGTTTTCCATGCGATCGAGGGTCCCGGCAGGTGTAGCGTCCAGCGGTACCCATCCAAATGTATCAAACCAAACTTCTGTCCAGGCATGTCCGTTTTTTCCGTTTAGCTCACGTGTGAGATTTCCCTCAGCCTGTGGAACCAAAAATCCTTCAACGTATCGTGCCGGTATGTCTGCACTTCGCAACAAGACAGTCAGCGCTGTAGCAAAATATGTGCAATATCCTTCGCCGCTCTCCAGAAAATAAGTAACAAAATCCCGGTCATCAGGAGGAGTTTCGACATTCAATGTATATGTAAAATTATCAGCCAAATAAGAACGAATAGCTGTTACACGTTCGGCATCATTAAGTCCGGATTCATAAATTAATTTTTCCAGTTCAGGATGCTCTTGCTCCAAAACAGCTGCTAGTGAGGGCAGCTGAGGCAATTCTACCCAGCGCTTTCTCTCTTCAGCCGACATCTGAATAGTCGGAAACAGGCCTGTCAAAATTTCCAGGTTTGCAGCTTCATGCATAGCCCTCACTGAGAACCATTGTCCTAATCCTCTATAGCCATCACTGGTGATACGCCTGTCCAGGTAAAGATTTCCGCTTTGGTTGAAATATACATTAAAAGAACTCTTATCCATGCTTGCAAACTCTTTCGGCCTGCCACCATGGAAAATAACCTGTTGCTCCCGAGCCGGCCGCAGTTCAAAAGATCTGTCAGGCAAAATTTCCTGAACTTGTCCTTCAGTAATAGCATGCAGCTGGCCCAGAATTTGTTTCTGCGCTTCAACATTACGGGAATGAGCCATCAACCAGTTAGGATTCATGCCATCTTGAGTCCAGCCAAGGCCGGTGTATCCCAGGTAAGCTGTACCGCGTAAATGGATAGAGCGAGCATCTGAATTGAGATACATGTAAGGTTCGTCAGATAAATCCGGAGTTCCGCCCAACCTGTTCTCCAGAGGATAATAACCTAGATCTCTTAATGAAAACTGCAAATAAGGGATAGACGACTGCTCCTGATATCTTTGTCCAAACAGCCGTGACATATAGTCATCAAAGGATTTTACATAAAATGCACTGGCAGGAATCAAAGAATTTAAAAGCATAAGTACTGACAGTATGATTATGCTGATCGGTATCGCTCTTTTACGTCTGCTCTGCTCATTAGCATTGCTTCTGATTTTGAGATTATCTCCGTCTCCAAAGGACAACTTGTGCTTATTATCGCCATTAGCCCAAATCAAAAGAATAATCAAAATCGAAGCAGCATAGGCCAGTTGGATTCCATTACTTTCAAGCTGTTCTGATATTTCTTCTGCAAAACCAAACAACATGGAAGAAAAGAAAAATCCCAACAGCGGTAACGGTCGCCATAAAAGGATTAAGGCAGACAATAGCGCCAATACAACAACAAAACCGGCACTTGCCGTCAAACCTGCTTGCATCAGCTCGCGTTCAATGCCCAGACCATATGATAAGCGGTTATAAATCAATTCAAAAACTGCTCTGATCGGTTTACCTATGAATCCCAGCAAAGGCAATTCAGGCACCAGTGCGCCAATTATTCCCAGAACCAAAAATAATATGGCGATACCGGAAAGCAATTTCGAAAAACGCATCATGAGATAAATCAGAAAATAACTCAGGAACAACACCAGTGCTTGCAGCAGCCAATTAACTTCCAGGTTAAAAGCTTTCATCCATAGTGGCAGAACCGACAACGAAAAGAGAAAGCAGAAAATAAACCGACGCAGTATTTGCCAGGATTCACGATAAAAAAAGGAATCTTCATTACCGTTTCGAGCAGTAACTCGTAAAAGAAGATTTGGTGATCCGTATTGTTTTTCTTTTTTTACAGTTTTCACTTTTTCTTCCGTTCACGTAAATATCCGCTTGAACCATAGACGTAAACATAAACATCCACGCCAGCCACACGCATACGTTCCAGAGACTGTTCCATATCATATTCAGGTGGTTGTTCCACAAAATAAAAAAGACTTATATATGGTGCCTGTTCTTTTAATTTCAAAATTGCAGCTACTGAATCAAAACTCAGCCGAGTTGTCAGCATAAGATAACGGTCTGCTGAAAGCTGATTTAATTCCTGAACTATCATAGTGCCCAGTTCAGGAGTTGAATCTATGGGCAACAAAGCCAGCTGCCGGCGAAGAGACTGTAATTTTTCAATTTTTCTGTGAAAAATACCAACTGCCGATCTTTCACCTGCTTCTAAACGAACAAACAATTCATTTTTAAGAAATTCGCGTAAAATTCCAGCTGTAGAATCAAGTAGTAAATCGCGACGCGTCAGTGCCTGTTCACATTCCCATGCCGTATCCATTTCGTTATAGCCGGTAAATTCATCAACCATAACAGCCGTTCGCATTTCCAAAGGTTCATCGTATTGCTTAATCATTAAAGAATGAAGACGAGCACTAACTTGCCAGTGAATACGGCGCGCATCATCACCCGGCGAATATTCTCGCAAAGTGTCTATCTCATCACTGCGGTCTTCGATTCGCTTGCGCTGCAGGTTTCCTTCTTTGGTTTCACGAACTGCTTTAACTGCAGTAGCAGAGTCAAAAGAAGCAACCGGAAGTACCAAGGTCTGCATATCTTCTTTATCAGAACTATAGCTGTACTTGGTCTTAAGAATGCCAAACACACCGCACAAAACCAAATTCACTTCGTCCAACTGCAGCCAGCCGGTGTGTTTTGCCTCCATGCTAATAACAATTTTCTCTTCTCTTCCCGGAATCAGACTGCGGCGTACAATATGTTGTTCCGGTTCCATGGTTTTGTCAGACAACCCGTACCAGGCTGTTACTGAAATTTCAGCAGGAAGAAAAATACTTTTGAGCAATATTGAAAATTTGAAATCTGCTAAATCTCCGCGACTTGTTTCTGCCTGAGTCTCGAC
>CAZVVR010000158.1:0-3512 GCA_964630605.1 uncultured Mageeibacillus sp.
ACTTGCATGTGTTAAGCACGCCGCCAGCGTTCATCCTGAGCCAGGATCAAACTCTCAAATATATTTTGAGAGCCATTTGGCTCATTTACTTAATTAATTGTCCGTTCCGTCAAACCCTATTAAAATAGAATCTTCAGGACCCGTCTTGTGTGTTTGCACTGTTCAATTTTCAAGTTCCGATGCGCCCCTCTTTTTTAAGGCGCTTAGCTAGGATACCAAGCTTTTTGAAGCTTGTCAACATCTTTTTCAACTTTAATAAGACTTGTCAATTTTTCTTTACTGATCCAGTCTAAGTGATATTATTAAAAGGTCAATAAACCTGAATGGGATGTTGTAATTCCCAGTGTAACCAGTAACCTTAGCAAGTAAATATTGTGCAGTTGTCCGACCCTCTTTCTGTACGTATTTAATAATCTGAATTTAAACATTCTGTTGTTGAGTAAAATAATGTGGAAAATGAGGAAAAAAGAATATGATTAAGATTCACCAAATCTCAAAAAGCTATGATCAAAAAACACAGGCTGTGGATAATATAAGTCTGGAAATTTTCGATAATGAGATCTTTGGTTTTTTGGGACCTAACGGTGCCGGAAAAACGACAACTCTGAAAATGATTAGCGGGCTGCTCTTGCCGGACCACGGCTCTATAAAAATAAATGATATTAATGTAGTAACAGAGTCACTTGAAGCTAAAAAGAATTTATCCTTTGTGTCTGATGATCCTAATATTTTCCTTCGCCTTAAAGGCATAGAATATTTACGTTTTCTGGCTGATGTGTATGAAGTATCCGAAAAGCTGAGAGTTGAGCGTATTGAAGATTTAGCCCGTCGTTTTGGTATGACTAATGTGCTGGATCAAAGAATTCAGACTTATTCTCACGGCATGCGGCAAAAAATCATTCTCATGGGAGCTCTGGTTCACAATCCTCCCATTTGGGTTTTGGACGAACCAATGACCGGACTCGATCCCGCCTCCTCTTATCAATTAAAAAGTATGATGCGCGAGCATGCTGATAACGGGAAAACTGTACTGTTTTCCACACATGTGCTTGATGTTGCAGAAAAAGTATGTGACCGTCTTGGTGTTATATCCGAGGGCAGACTGCTTTTCGTAGGTACCATGTCTGAGTTGAGAAAAAAATACCAGGATGACAGTTCTCTTGAAAACATTTTTTTGGAAATGGTGGGAGAAGAGCAGTTCAGTCCTTTTGCACTAACTGAGGAAGAGGCTAAACGTTTATGAGAAAATATTTACTTTTGCTGCGCGTGCTGATTCCGGAAACTTTTGGCAGTATGGTTGAAGCCAGCGGACTGCGAGCAGGCAAAAAAAGAAAAAAAGCCTCAGTCTTTGCTGACAAACCTTGGCTGGCCATGGTCATCTCTTATTCCTTTATAATGTTGTACTCTGTTTTTTTTGGAATAAGCATGACCAGGACATATATGATTTTCGGCATAGAAGATCAGATTATTTCTTCGATCGCCCTAATGATACCGGTTCTTACCATAGTTTTTGGTTTTATGCACGGTATCTCATCTCTTTATCATGAAAGCAAGATCGATTTTTTCATGACCTTGCCCATAAAGCCGGGAACCTTTATTGCTGCGAAACTGACGGAAGTATATATATATATATTCATTACAGTAGGCTCTTTCTTTCTTCCTGCCTTGGTGGCACATGCTGTTGTGGCAGGACGAAATGCAGCTTTTTATTTATTAATTATTCCTTTTGTTATCTTAAATTCAGTTGCGCCTCTCGCTGTTCTTTTAATTCCCGTCTTTATTCTGATGCGCTTTACCCGTTTTGCACGCAATAAAGATCGCTTCCAGATGATCTCTAATATCGTTTTCATACTTGTCATCCTGGCCTTTGCCCTGTCCATGAGCCGGGTAACATCACAGATGGGTCTGGAGCAGGCCCCCGGAGCCCTGATACCTCAAAATATCTTCAATACCAGTCTGCGTTTCATACCCTCAGCTCTCTTTTCTGACCTAATGTTAAAAAACACTGATTCCTGGCTTTCTTTATGGTACCTGTTTTTAGCAACAGCAGTTAATGCAGTGAGTGTTGGTGTTATGTTGCTTATAGGTAATAAACTTTACCTGCCCGGAGTTCTGGGAGGCAAAGGTTCAAAACCGGTACGGATGCTAACGCAAAAACAAATTCATAAAGCTCTGAAGCCCCGTTCGCAAACTAGTGCCCTGATAAGCAAAGAATGGAAACTACTGCTGCGCTCTCCCAGTTTTTTCATGCAAACCGTACTTTCAGCCATCATTGTTCCAATAGCTATGATACTGGGTGGTCTGATAGGAGGAACAGCAGGAGGCGATAGCATAGATTCGCTGTTTGGAGAACAATTGGCTTATTTTAAGACAGATGCCTGGTGGCGTTCAGATCTATGGGTCGTTATGATAGTTTTTATCGCGGTTGGCATCTTTTTTGGCAGCTTCAACATGGCATCATCCACAGCGATTTCAAGGCAAGGTCAGACTTTTCAGATCAGCAAGCTGATCCCGGTAGCCTCTAACAAGCAAATGATTGCCTGGGTTTTTCCGGGGATAGCCATTTCTTCGATTCTGTGGTTACTAAGCGTTCTTATCATCGGATCCTTTTTGCAGTTTTCCTGGCTGTTAATTTTGGTGGCTGTGATTGTTGGCTGGATCAGTACCTTTACTGTTCAAATGGGAGGCCTGTGCATAGATATGAAATATCCGACCCTCAACTGGACCACTGAAATACAAGCTGTAAAAAACTCCAAATCAGCAATGATCGGTATGTTTGGCAGCATGGGATTGGCCGGAAGCATCGTTGCTTTGGGCTTTCTGGTAAATTCCGTAACAAATGGAAACTCGCTTATCACAAGTACTGTTTTGTTGCTTTTTACCCTGGGTCTGGCTTTATTCTTTACCTATCTGGCCAAACGTTTAGCCGCTTCCTTGTTGCAGCAATTAGAGATTTAGCCGCTGCATAGTTTGGTGCCAGGCACCGAACTATGCAGGCCACTAAAATTAGCAGAAACTTAATTTTTCTGTTACTTAAATTTAAAACGAATATTGGCTTGCAAATGCTGTCTTAATTAATGAAGGAAATTTTCGATTTATGAGATTAATCTGATATTTTCAAGACCGGCGGATGAATATCTCTAGTCATTAACCGGCTATTGCAATAAGATATAGATATCAGGGGCCTTAAGTCTTAATTTAACTTCCGCGGCTATGGTCTCCTAAATTTAAGTGAGAAAGGACTATCCCCTATGAAAAAAAATACAATTTTTCTCCTGGTTTTAAGCTTGCTGCTAACTCTTAGTTTGTTTTTTAGTGGTTGCTCAGCAAGTTGGAGTAATGACAAAACATCAGGAATGCCGGAATTTGGCGAAGAGTACCCAGGATCAGCCGTTCCCGAGGAAGATATGGACATTTCACCCATTGATCCGATAGATCCGGATCTTCCCGGCCCTGCAGATCCGGATCTGCCACGGAAGTTAATTCAAAATGCAGATATGACTTTAATTTCA
>CAZVVR010000159.1:0-3504 GCA_964630605.1 uncultured Mageeibacillus sp.
ATGCTCCCGGTTTAGATTGCGCAGCTTAATTTCTGCTACTGCCTCTGCTTGTTCCTGATCTATCGTGAATGTTGCCATTAAATGAGGGATTACATCGCGTTCTTTTTCTGTATTACGAATAACCTGTATTGCCAGATCAATATCCAGAAGAATAGCTTCAAAACCTCGCAAAATATGCAGGCGCTGACGCTTCTTTTCCACGGAAAATGCAGTCTCGCGCTTGATGCAGCTCATGCGCCATTTTACCCACTCATTGAGAATTTCACGAACCCCCATAGTCCGGGGTTTATTGTCAATCAAAATGTTGAAGTTACAGGAAAAATAATGTTCCAGGGTGGTGCTTTCAAAAAGTCTGTGTAAAAGAATATCAGGATCAGCAGTTCGTTTGTATTCAATGCTGATACAAAGTCCATTCAAATCTGTTTCGTCGCGAACATTTGTGATGTCCTGCAAACGATTCTTTTTTATCTGATCAGAAATTTCATCAATAATAGTTTCGATCGTTGTAGTATAAGGAATTTCTCTGATCTCAATTATACAATCTTTACGATTAATTTCAGCTGTTCCTCTGAGTTTGATCGAGCCACGACCCGACTCGAAGATTTCGCGCATGGCTTGCTGATCGTAAATCAGTTCTGCAGCTGTTGAAAAATCGGGAGCTGGCATATATTTAAGTAGATCCACTTCAGGATCTTTTAGCAAGGCTCTGGTGGCATCGCAAACTTCGCGTAAATTAAAAGAACAAATGTTGCTGGCCATACCAACCGCAATACCCTGATTATTGTTTACCAGGATAGTTGGAAATTGTGCCGGCAATAACCGCGGTTCTTTCGTGGATCCTGAATAATTGTCAATCATATCAACAGCATTTCTGTCCAGGCCGTCAAAAAGTGTTTCACAGGAAGGGTCAAGGCGAGCTTCAGTGTAGCGCGAGGCTGCATACTGCATATCTCTTGAAGTGACGTTGCCAAAATTTCCTTTGGAATCGATCCAGGGATGTAAAAGAGACCCATTGCCGCGCGTCAGCCGAACCATAGTTTCATAAATTGCTTGATCGCCATGAGGGTTTAACTGCATTGTCTGACCCACAATGTCCGCTGACTTGGCTCGGGCACCGGACATAAGTCCCATTTTATACATTGTGTAAAGCAATTTGCGGTGAGATGGTTTAAAGCCGTCGATCTCAGGGATAGCACGTGAAATAATAACACTCATGGCATAGGGCATATAGTTGTTATAAAGTGTATCTGAGACAGATACCGGAATTACAGCTGCTGTCTCAGTTTTTTTATTGATAGCTTTGTCTTTTTGTGTCATTTATCGCTCCTAAATAACATCCATCATATCAACGTACTTATGTCCGTGCAGCTCAATATATTCACGTCTGTCGCTGACTCCTTTGCCCAACAAAAGCTCAAATGTTTCTTCAGCTTTTTCTTTATCTTCAGGCACAACTTCTATCAGACGTCTGGTTTCCGGATTCATGGTTGTCAGCCACATCATCTCAGGTTCATTTTCTCCCAAACCTTTGGAGCGCTGTATATGCACTTTTCCTCCCTCAAATTTGGATATAATTTCTTCCTTTTCCCGATCAGTATAGGCAAAGTGAGTTGTTTCCAATTTTTCCTTGCGATGTGTTATTTCGAATAAAGGTGATTCAGCTATAAAAATTTTGTGTTCTTTCAGCAGCTGTGGCGTCAACCGGAAAAACATGGCCAGTATTAGTGTTCGAATCTGAAAGCCGTCTACATCCGCGTCTGTGCAGATAATAACTTTATTCCAGCGTAAACGGTTTATATCAAACTGTGCAACATTTTTAACTTGCTTGCTGCCCAGGTCCACGCCACAGCCCAGTATTTTCATTAAATCCATAATTATTTCGCTGTTCAGGACCGATCGGATGTCTGCTTTAAGACAATTGAGAATTTTACCCCGAACAGGTATAACTGCCTGGAAATCTGCGTTACGCGCCATTTTGACAGATCCCAGAGCCGAATTGCCCTCAACGATATAAAGCTCCCGTTCGGATACAACCTGGGATCGGCAGTCAACAAATAAACGTGGTTTGTTTGTAAAATCCATCGTGGTCATTAGATTTTTCTTGACACTAATCCGCATCTTTTCAGCTTTTTCCCGGCTGCGCTTATTAATTAAAACCTGATCTAAAACTCGCAACGCCGATTCTCTGTGTTCAATAAACCAGATATTAAGCTTGTTGCGAATCAGATCAGTCATGAAACGTTGAATATACCGGTTATTGATAGAACGTTTAGTTTGGTTTTCGTAACTGGTAATTGTTGAAAATGAATTAGTCACAATAATCAGACTGTCCTCAATATCAGTAAAACTTATTTTGCTTTCATTGCTCTTGTATTTATTTTCTTGTTTCAGACAGTCATCAAACACAGAAACAAAGGCAGAACGGACAGCCCGGTCAGGAGAACCGCCATACTCCAATGGAGACGAGTTATGGTAAAAAGCTAAAAGATTATTTTCGTTATTAAAAGCAAAAGCGACGGAAGCATTTACACGGTATTCTTCTCTGTCGGCCCGGTCTCTTCCCTTACCTTCGCCCTGGAAGATATAAGAATTGCTGAGACGGCCTTTTTCTTGATTTAATTCTTTAACATAAGCCAAAATACCTTCCGGATAAGAAAAACTGTATTCTTCTCCGCTGATTTCATCTTTGAATTCAAAAACAGTACCGCTGTTGACAATTGACTGCTGCTTGAGTGTTTCCAGGAAAAACTGTGTCGGGATTTTTATATCGGTCAAAACGTCATAGTCAAGCAAAAAATGCTGCCGGGTACCGGTGCTGCGGGATTTAGTTTTGGTTTTTTTCAGTCCACCGATATTTTCTCCCCGCTCGAAATGGAGTTCATAAAGATAGCCGTCACGGGTAACCTCGACATCGAAAAAACGTGAGGCATATTGCGTGGCACAGGCTCCCAAACCATTAAGGCCTAAGCTGTACTCGTAATTTTCGCCTAAATTAGTTTTATATTTACCGCCTGCATATAATTCACAATAAACTAATTCCCAATTAAATCGTTGTTCATTTTGATTAAAGTCCAAAGGTATACCTCTGCCATGATCTTCAACCAGTATGGAATTGTCCTTGAAGCGGGTAATCGAAATAAGATTACCAAAACCTGCTCTGGACTCATCTATCGAGTTAGATAATATTTCAAAAAAAGCTTGTTGAGCGCCTCGTATATCGTCAGAACCAAAAATTACGCTGGGACGCAGACGTACTCTGTCTGCACCTTTCAGTGATGAAATACTTTCATTGTTATAGTGTTTACTCATTAATAATTTTCCTCCGCAATAATTTTGTCATGTTCGGATTTAAATCTCAAGCCATCTATTTAAAGCTTGCGCTTTACAAAAAGTCAAAGCTCAGGTAAAATAGCGACTGTTCGGGTCAAATGCGGGTGTAGTTCAGTGGCAGAACATCAGCCTTCCAAGCTGATTGCGAGGGTTCGATTCCCTTCACCCGCTCCA
>CAZVVR010000160.1:0-3495 GCA_964630605.1 uncultured Mageeibacillus sp.
GTATTGTGTAGATACAGTTAAACAGCGAGAAAAATCTCGAAACAAAATTGTTTCTGATTCCTTAAAAGGAGGCAGTAATGCGGACGATTGATACCGGCATTCTTACCGAGCGAGTGCGAGAAATGTGCAGACCTTTAGCTATGGAACTGCCGGCTGATGTAAAAACGTGTATGAAAATTGCCCGATCTAACGAAGACAGCGACACTGCCGTATCTGTGCTGGGAGATATTCTTGATAATGCCGAACTGGCTGACCGGGAATCGATACCCATGTGTCAGGACACAGGAGCAGCTGTAATTTTTCTTGAAGTTGGCCTGGATGTCCATTTTACGTCCGATCCTTACGCAGCATTAAATGAAGGTATCCGTCAGGGATACAAAAAATATTATTTGCGTAAATCTGTAGTGGCTGATCCTTTGAGACGTGTTAATACCGGTGATAACACTCCGGCTTTTATTCACACTGAATTAGTTTCCGGTGATAAAGTTAAAATTACCTTGATGGCCAAAGGGTTTGGCAGTGAAAACATGAGCAGATTAAAGATGCTGATGCCTGCCGATGGACGTCAGGGTGTGCGGGATTTTGTGCTGGAAACTGTAAGCATGGCCGGACCCAATGCTTGCCCGCCTTTTATGGTAGGAGTGGGGATTGGCGGCACCTTTGATCAGGTGGCTGTGGCAGCCAAGCGTTCTTTGCTGCGCAGTCTCGATTCCAAACATGAAGATCCCTACTACGCTGAATTTGAAGCTGAATTGCTGCACGATATCAACCAACTGGGCGTAGGCCCGCAAGGTTTCGGTGGCAGAACCACCGCTTTGGCAGTGGCAATTAAAGCTTTGCCTACACATATTGCCGGTCTTCCGGTAGCAGTCAACATCCAATGCCACGCTATTCGTCATCAGAAGGAGATAATCTAATGGAGGCAGAGATTCATCTAAGCACCCCTCTATCTGAAGAAAAGGCCCGCAGCTTAAAAGCCGGAGATCGTGTTCTGCTTTCCGGCAACATTTATACTTTGCGTGATGCGGGACATGCCAGGCTGATTGAAAGTCTGGACAAAGGAGAAAAATTGCCGGTGGATTTGCAGGACGCCATTATTTTTTATGTCGGCCCTTCTCCGGCTGCTCCGGGTAAAGCTATCGGCTCAGCCGGTCCAACTTCTTCCTATCGCATGGATCCCTATACGCCCCGTTTGTTGGCTGAAGGTCTGCGCGGCATGATTGGAAAAGGTCATCGCTCGCAGCAAGTGATTGAGTCTATGAAAAAACATGGCTCGGTTTATTTTGGGGCTATCGGAGGCGCAGGAGCCCTGATTTCAAAAACGGTTCTTTCTGCCGAAATAGTTGCCTATGAAGATTTAGGCACCGAAGCTCTGCGTTGCCTGCAGATTAAAGATTTGCCCCTGACTGTTGTGATTGACGCAGAAGGTAATAATCTTTACGAAACAGGCCCTGCAGAATGGAAATCGGCTCAGAAATAGGTTTTATGAACAGTAGTCAGGCCGACATGGGCAAGGTTCCTCTGTACCAGCGATTGGCGGGTCTGTTTCGTGATCAGATCCGGAACGGTGAATTGGCACAGGGAGCTAAAATGCCTTCGATCCGTAATGCTGCCGTGCAACATGATGTTTCTATCGGTACTGTACGCCATGTTTATTCTTTGTTGGAACAGGAAGGTCTGATCACGGTTAATCGGGGCCGCGGCACTTTTGTCTGCAGCAGCAAACAGCGTGACCAGCAGAGCCGCAAGCAGGTTGCGCTGGAATCGATTGATGCGATGCTGAACACCATGTCGCTGAATGGATTTTCCACGCAGCAGATACAAATACTATTTGAATTAAGGCTGCGGCAGCGAGAATCAATGACCAGACCTGTAAGAATAGTGCTTGTCGCCAAGTCGCCCGAAGAACGCAGCATTTTAGGGCGTTCGCTGGACACTATTCAGCAAGCGGAAGTTTACCGCATGTCTTTTGATGATCTTATCAGCAGTCCGGAACGTATCACTTACGGTCCGGATTTTTTATGTTATCCCATATCTTTGGAAAATGAACTGGACGAACTGAAACTGCCCGATTTGCAGCCTTTGCCGGTGGCAATTGTACTGGAGCAACATTCAGCTGTCCGGCTGGCCGAGTCGCTCAAAGACCAGAAACTGGGTATTTTGAGCGTGAGCCGGAGTTTTATGAGCATTATGCATGCTCAGATGAAAAAACTTTTTGCCAATACCATTTCTTATGAAAGCAGTCTTTTGGGAGATACTGGACGTACAAAAGAATTTATTGCTGATAAAGATATTCTGCTTTTACCTGCTTCTGTTCAGGATTTTGTTGATTCGGAAGAAATGGCATTGTTGCGCCGGGCATCAGTAAAAGGTCAAAAACAAATATATTTGGAGTTCAGCTGTGATGCTGGCTCTATGATGTACGTAAACCGCACAGTTCAGGAACGTTACCGCGAGCTGCGTACCCATATAAGTAATGGAGGCTAAGAAATGGCAGAAAAAAACGGCAAAAAACTGGTTATAGGCGTGATTGGGGCAGATGTACATGCGGTAGGAATCCGTATTTTGGACTATGCCTTTAGCCTGGCAGGATTTGATGTAACAAATCTGGGAGTAATGGTGTCGCAAGAAGAGTATGTTAACGCGGCAGTCGAAACTGCGGCAGACGCAGTTGTGGTTTCCTCACTATACGGGCATGGCGAACTCGATTGCCGCGGTTTGCGCCAAAAACTGGACGAAGCCGGGTTGGAAGATATTTTGCTTTATGTAGGCGGTAATATTGTGGTTGGCAAGCAGGATTTCGATGAGGTCGAGCAACGTTTTAAAAATATGGGCTTTGATCGCGTTTTCCCACCCAGTACATCGCCGGAGGAAGCTTTGAAATGGCTTAAACTCGATCTGGGAGTTAAATAAATGGGAACTGTTCTTCTTATAGATTTTGGCAGTACCTGGACCAAGCTGACCGCAGTGTCGCTGGCAACTGAAACTTTGCTGGCTACTGCGAGCGCCTTTACAACCGTTGAAGATATAAATATCGGACTAAAAGAGGCACTGCGGCGACTGGAGGGCAAAATCGGTCCTCGAAAATATGATAACGTCTTGGCCTGTTCTTCTGCTGCAGGGGGACTGCGCATGCATGTGTCGGGGCTGGTGCCGGAACTGACGGCCGAGGCAGCACGCATGGCCGCCCTGGGCGCAGGGGCAAAAATAGAGCAGGTTTTTTCCTATGAATTAACCAAACAGGACCTGGTTTTAATTCAAAAAAACCGGCCTGATATCTTTTTACTGGTTGGGGGGACAGACGGCGGTAACAAGGAATGCATTATCGGCAATGCCGGAAAATTGGCCGGACTAAATCAACGTTTTCCCATAATTTACGCCGGTAACCGCAGTGCACTGGATGAATGTAAAGAAATTCTCCGGGATTTTCCCTTAACTGTTTGCCCCAATGTGATGCCGCGTTTTGGCGAACTCAGGACAGAAGCTGTTCAGAAA
>CAZVVR010000161.1:0-3495 GCA_964630605.1 uncultured Mageeibacillus sp.
ACTGGTCCAAACTAAATCCGGTTCCAGCTCGGAACAAATCGCTTCAGCTTTAAAGCAACGTGTACAGAACCTGCAGCCGCTGGGTGGTGAAATCGGGCTGGGAAGATCGCCTTCAAGTATGATTCTTTCTTGCTTGGCTTCGGTCGTCGGTTCTAAAATCGCTGAACGCAGCGACTCTGTATAGGGATGATTATTATCGCCGAAAATCTCTTCATAGCTGGCAACTTCCATTATTTTGCCCAGGTACATAACCAGAATCCGATCACTGATATAGCGCACCACTGCCAGATCGTGGGCAATAAATACATAAGTTAAATTCAGTTCGTTTTTTAATTCATTGAATAGATTCAAAATTTGAGCCTGCACTGATACATCAAGGGCAGAAACTGATTCATCACAAAAAAGCACTTCAGGTTCTATAGCCAAAGCTCGGGCGATGCCAATACGCTGACGCTGTCCACCGGAAAATTCGTGTGGATAGCGATCAACAGCCTCAGCCTGCAAACCAACAAGATCCAGCAGAGACAGAACTCTTTTTTGTGCTTCTTTTTTGGAAGACACAATTCCATGCACCTGCATGGCCTCACATAAGGCAGATCCTATTTTTAATTTTGGATTTAGCGATGCATATGGATCCTGGAAAATCATCTGCATACTATTACTGACTTCTCTGAGCTCCCGGCCACGTACATGGGTAATATCCCTGCCCTGGTACATTATTTTGCCGCCGGTCGGACGGGTGAGATTCAGCACGGTTCTGGCCAGGGTAGATTTACCGGAACCCGATTCGCCTACAATGCCCAAAGTTTCTCCCTCAAACAAGTCAAAAGAAACACCGTCTACAGCGTGGACATATTTTTTCGAGCCAAATAAAGACCTGCTTTTTATGTTGAAATATTTCTCCAGATTTGAAACTTCCAGAACTTTTTCTTTTAACATGAAAGCTCCTCCCCTTCTGCATATTTCCAGCAATACAGCAAATGATCATCGGACACCGAACAAAGCGGTGGCCGTTTTTTGCCGCATAACTCCATGGCGTGATCGCAACGATCAATAAACCGGCAGCCTGATTTAAATTGAGATACAGTCGGTACAGTGCCCGGAATTGTATAAAGGGGTTTCTTTTCCGACTTAGTCGTCGGAATAGCTTTCATCAAGCCACAAGTGTAAGGATGCATGGGTGCATCAAAGATGGCTTTTACTGTGCCACGTTCCACGGCCTGACCCGCATACATTACAACCACTTCATCGCAAATATCGGCAATAATGCCCAAATTATGAGTGATCATCAAAAGCGAACTATTGCTGTCCTTGATCAACTGCTTCATGATGTCTAAAATTTGCGCCTGGATCGTTACGTCCAGCGCTGTTGTAGGTTCATCTGCTATGAGCAGAGCAGGATTATTGACAATAGCCATAGCGATCATGGCACGCTGGCGCATGCCACCGGAAAACTCGTGCGGATAGTGATTATATCGATCGGCAGCGTTAGGAATGCTGACTTGTTCAAGTACCTCGATAGCACGCAATCTGGCTTTTTTCTTGGATAGTTTAGGATTATGCAGTAAAACTGCTTCACTAATCTGCTTGCCAATTTTCATTACCGGGTTTAATGCCGTCATGGGTTCTTGAAAAATCATTGAGATGTCGTTGCCACGGATATCTTCCATCTGCTCCCAGCTTTTTTCCAATAAATTTTCACCACGGAAAAGAATTCTTCCATTCTGAACAAAAGCTGCCGGGGGCAACAGACGCATAACAGATAAGCTGGTCATACTTTTGCCGCAGCCTGATTCACCGACAATTCCTAAGGCCTTATTTTTTTCAAGTTTGATGGATAAATCATCCAGCAAGTTATGCTGGACACCTTCGTCATCCTTAAAACCCATGCGATAATTTTCGAACTCAAGAATTGTTGTCATTACTTCCCCTCGTATATATAAATAAGCCGGACTGCTGCTTGGCTGCTCTGAAATATCTTTGTTTTATTTTGCAATTAAATAACTGCTGACTGTGAATTTTAACACCAAATAATTGTATAAAACAAGCATTAAAAAGCATAAAGTTTCAATTGCTTCTATAAAATTCCATAGCTACTAACGACAAACTTTAACTTAATTTCTTAAAACCATCGCAAGCAACAAGTTAATTCCAAAAGGCTTTGGACTGCGTAATCAGCTTGTTACAGGCAATACAGAAGTTAAGTTGTTTTGTTTCTATAGATTTATAAAAATAATGTTCTCGAAAAAATGAAAAATATTCGCACTTTAGATTTAGCACAGATTTTGTATAATATTCATTACATGTTTAAACAAAATGCATAAAGGCTTAAAGTTTTTGCAACATAAGACATCGCGAATTCTCTGTTTATCATTTATATCCAATCTTCATTTTTATATTTTATCGCTGCCAAAAAAGCTACGCTCGTGACTGCAGTCCTGAACACACGTGGTAAAATGACAAGTAATTCCCTTGGAATCTCGTTGGAGGTTTTTTATATGAACACAAACAAAGCTGAAAGAATTGTCATTATAGGTGCGAGCGCTGCGGGTATTGCGGCAGCAGATGAAATTCGCAAAATCGACCAAAATATTGAGCTGATCATGATTTCTAAAGAAGATGTTATGGGTTACTACCGTCCGCGTCTTTCTGAAATGCTCAGCAACGATAAAATCAGCCTGGAGCAGATTACTTTAAAAAAGGATCAGTGGTTTGAAAAAAACAAGATCAGCCTTTTTCTAAACAAAATTGTAAATAAAATAGATACAGCCAACAAAAAAGTCTTACTGGAAGATGGAACCGACATTACTTTTACAAAACTCATTATCGCCTCCGGCGCGGAAGTCTTTGTTCCCCCCTTTCCCGGCCGCGACAAAAAAGGCGTTTTCACTTTACGTTATCTTAAGGATGTTGAACAAATAAAAAACTACGCCCGGGGCAAAAAGAACGCTGTTGTTATCGGCGGAGGACTGCTGGGACTGGAAGCTGCCAACGGACTTAAAGGACTTGGCCTCAATGTTTCGGTTCTGGAGCATAATGACAGAATTCTTCCCCGTCAACTGGATCCCGAAGCCTCGTCTCTTTTGGAAGATAAAGTCGACAAATTCGGTGTCCACTTTATAAAAAATGCTAACACCAAAGAACTGGTTGGCACTGATCAGCTTGAAGGTATCCTGCTTGAAAACGGCGAAATCATTCCGGCCGATCTGGTCATTATTTCCACAGGCGTCAAGCCCAATATTGACTTTGTGAAAGATACTGACATTCAAGTAAATCGGGCCATTGTTGTGAATGAAAAAATGGAAACCTCTGTAGCAGGTATATACGCTGCGGGTGACTGTGCAGAATTCGATAACATCAATTTCGCTCTCTGGATAGAGGCTTTGGAGCAAGGAAAAACCGCCGGCATCAATGCTGCCGGAGGCAACTACACTTTCGAGACAATCATTCCCTACACTTCCCTGGCCGCTTTCGGTACCAGTGCTTTTTCAATTG
>CAZVVR010000162.1:0-2273 GCA_964630605.1 uncultured Mageeibacillus sp.
TTAGCGGTATTATTGACGATTGCGCTGTTGTTCCGCAAAGAAATAACGACATTTACTGGAAATTTATTCACAAAAGTGTTTGATGAAGGCTTTATGGAAACCATATCGCCAGCACCTTAAAACAAGAGAAAACAGGCACGAAAAACTTGAAAGGATAATCAGGAACTGAAATGACAAACAGAAAAATTTGGAATTTTTACCTGGATCATTCGGTTTCTGATGGGGCTGCAGCTGATCCGGAGCAGGAAAGCAAAATTCTTCGCTATTCTCCTTCTGAAGTTCTGCCCAGCAGTTGGTATTTAAACAAGAATATTTTGACAGTTCAGCTTAAGGTGGACAAACTTAAACCATTAACAGAATTGGATTTAGACAAAGCGAGAAAACCGGATATAGGGTTGCTAAGACTACTGTCAATAGTCACAAGTTGTGAGCGATTGGATGAAGAACTTTTAAATGTGGAACCTTTGTTTCTTCATCCGGCGCTCATCTATTTTTCTAATAAAGCAAAAATTCTAACTTTGCCTTTCCCCCGGGGGGCTGTCTCTGCCGGCTCTTATAATCATCAATCGGGCGATTCATGGATATTTGCATCTAAAAATACAAATGTTTCTCAAAATTCTTCTGTAATTAATCTATTACACTGGATCGAAAAACATTATGGAATTGAAGATGAGCTAATCCTAAAGTTGAAATCTATGGGTCAAGATCCCGATTACAGGAAGCTTCGACTCAAACTTTCCGAACTAATAAAATCAGACAAAATAAAGGCACAAATACCTGCTGCCACTAAAAACAACAGTTTGACAATAAAACCTCCTGTAAATAAAGATAATGATTCCCTTTCTGAGAAGGTAAATTCAAAACAAAAATTCATTAACACAAATCAACAAAGAAAGAAAAATATGAATACTCCCTCCAACACAGATAAGCTAAAAAATACTCCCGTCTCCGAACAGAAAAAAAATAAAAAATCGTTCAGTTTCTTTGATAAGTTGCGATCGCGTCATTCAGACAATTTTGAATTAACGGAAAAAACTGTTGATTTGGTTCTTGAAGACCCTTTTTTCCGTATGGCCTGCCTGTCAGAAGGTTTGCCGGGAACCAAGGACGAAAAACTAGGCCATCGTGCTTACATTCTTGTGGATGAATTTTTGATCGGACGAGATTCAAATACGGTTGATTTCTGGATTGATTCGCAAAATGTTAGCCGGCTGCACGCACGTATTATTAGAAGGCAGGGAAGTTTTTTTCTGGAAGATCTGGGCTCCCGCAATTCTACTTTGCTGGATGGTAAAAAAGTCAATAAGCACAAGGAGTATTTACTACCCGACAAGTGCCGATTGACTTTTGCTGATAAGGCTTATTATTTCGAAGCCAGCAGTTAATCACTTAGTTCCAAACAAGCGATCTCCTGCATCACCCAATCCGGGGACTATATAAGCATGTTCATCAAGCTTGTCGTCCAGAGCTGCACAATAGATGGGAACATCGGGATGAGCGTCATGCAGGTGCTTGATTCCCTCAGGGGCTGCGATAAGACCAACAAATTTTATGCTGTCTATATTGCGCTGCTTAAGAAAATCTACTGCTGCAACGGCAGAATTTCCGGTAGCAAGCATGGGATCCAAAAGAATAACATCACGGGTCGCAACGTCGTCAGGCAATTTACAATAATATTCTACCGGCTTCAGGCTTACCGGGTCGCGATACAAACCAATGTGTCCCACTTTGGCCGAAGGAACTAATTTAAGCATGCCGTCCACCATGCCCAGTCCCGCTCGCAGAATCGGTACCAGCGCAAGATCCTTGCCGGCAATCATTTTACCTTTCATTTTTGCCATTGGGGTTTCAATGGCGACATCTTCTAAGGGAAGATCCCTTGTAACTTCGTACGCCATAAGCATAGCCACTTCATTGACCAAATCACGAAAATCTTTCGTGTTAGTGTTTTTGTCTCGCATCATAGTAATTTTATGTTGAATTAGTGGGTGGTCAAAAATGAAGACATCACCTGTTTTTTCTACTCCGCTCATCAGCTAAATCCTCCTCAGCTTTTGTCAGTGATGTGCGCGGTGCATGGTCAGATTGAGAAACTGGATCACCGAGTACATCACTTGAATATCCTTCTCATCAGTTTAACGCAGGCCGCTTAAGCTGACAACTTTCTTTTATTAAGAAAATAATTTTTATTCATAATGAAAATTTATTAATCAGCTGTGAATAATTTTTTTACGCTATATATACGAACGTGTGTTCGCAATACAGCTGCCAAA
>CAZVVR010000162.1:2283-3491 GCA_964630605.1 uncultured Mageeibacillus sp.
ATGGTAAATATTGTTAATAGTGTTAATAAGTTTGTGTATAAGTCATCGGACAAGGCTTTACCGACTTTTGAGGTTTGAAACGCTTAATTTACGGTATCTTAACATTGCTGTAATATATCTTATAAACCGCTGATATGTTTGCCTATTGTCTGTAACCCCTGTAAATGGTCAGTTTTAACCTATGAATAAGAATTTGCTTTTTATACACTGTCCACCGGACACGCACAGGTCTGATAGTCATCATGACAACTTGATTTCCTTGCAGCTTTTTTGTATATCTAATGATTTTTCCTAATAATAGTTATACAAAGTTGCTGCAATCGGCCCGTTGTATAATTTTCTTCTTTTTTTCGCTTTTAAACCAAAATCATTTTCAAAATGTTCTTCAGCCGTAATTAATGACAGCGAAATGCGAGATTTTTGTTCGCGGAGGGGATGTGCCAGCCAATTCCCAAGTTCCACTGCTATTGATCGTGCTTCAGCCTTGTTTTGCATTCTGTCTCCATAAGGGGGATTTGCTAAAAAAAGAATTTCTCGTCCCTGTGTTTGTTCTATGATTTCAGCAAAACCAAGATTTGTGCTGTCTTGCCTTTGAAAGTTAATATAATCGGCTACCTGAGCGGAATGTGCGTTCGCCCTAGCTTGCTCCAGAGCCTGTTCATCTATATCAAAAGCCAAAAAGCGAGTAGAATTTTGAGAATCAATAATAGGTTCTTTGTTTCTGATAATGCGACGCTGCTCTTTGAAAGCCGAGGAACCGATAAAATCAAGTTCTTCAGCTGCAAAGGTGCGCAATCTGCCAGGGGCCAGATCAAGTGCTATCATGGCTGCTTCAATAATTAATGTACCTGAGCCTGTGAAAAGATCTATTACTATTCCGCCATGCCGTAAAACATTAAACAGATACGAATACTCCAGAAGCGCTGCAGCAGTTGTCTCACGTAACGGAGCCGGATTGCTTTTTTTACGGTAAGAGCGTTTATGCAGCGGTTCACCGCTTGTGTCTATCATTATCGACAGTACGTTGTTGACCAAACTAAATTGTATCTCGTGTTCACCACAGGCGGGATCCTCTTTCAAAGTAGAATTTTCAGGCATGCCTTTGGCTGTTAAAAGTGATACTACAATGCCCTTCTTAATCACACGCTGGCAGGCCGGCACACTGCTTAAAACCGAGTCACGGCTAAAACCGCTGACATTAAAAGCAG
>CAZVVR010000163.1:0-3455 GCA_964630605.1 uncultured Mageeibacillus sp.
GTTAAAGCATGTTCTGACTGTTAGTCATTCTTATTCTTGGATTTATTTTCACCAGAAGTAATTTCACTGATAGCGGCTCTGGCTGCATTTCTTCTTTCTTTAAAGCCTATATATAAATTTATTACTATTTCCCTGAAGTTTTTGAAAATGCGATAGGTAAAAACAAAGGCAATTATCGTAGATAACTCAAAGTTAATTTGTCTTCCCAGGGCTGCCAAAAGCACTGCCAATACAGTATTTGCAGAAAACTCCAATATAAAATTATCCTTATCGGTTTTAGCTTCATTCTTTTTATTGAGAACAGATAACAAGGTATCCACACTGGATAGCACCAGCAGGGCCAAATACGGAGCCCAGGCACTTGGCACAGGTACGCTGACAAACAAACCTATTATCAAACCGATCAGTAATCCGATTAATGGTAACAAAGTCACTCCTCTTTTAAAAATAATTAGTTGTCATTACAACTCTCTGAGGTCATCTAGGACATGTCAGGACGAAAGTGAACAGTTTCTCCTGTCATATCGAGCTCACCTGCTGGCTTGTCAGCAAACTGCTCTATAAAAATTAAATTAGAAACTAATGCCAGTTTGTCTTGTAAGTACCTGTTATCATCCAGTTTAACACGGATCATACCACCTTGAGTACTGGGAATATGCAAGAAAAAAGTGTTTGTGTCCTGCCAAATGATATGGCGAATCAGAGGCAGCAATTTTTGGTTATTATCATTTCCGTTATCACTTCGAATAATTTCTGCTGTGATATTAATAGATTTATGAAGTTTGTCCGTCTGATCTGTCTGCAGTTCTTCGCCTTCTTTAGCTGCAGAATTAAGAACAATTTGTTCTACGCTCGGGAAAGTTTCGGAAGCTTTTTCTGTCAGTTCTACAACAGTAAGCTCTTTATCAAGCAAAGCGTAACCGCCGGGCACTCTTACACATAAAAGTTCGACTTTTTCATCGAGATCAACTTTGATCGTGGACGGATAGGAAAAATAAACCTCGACCCGGTCAAGCAAAGGTGACTCCGCTAAGATTTCTCTTTCGGCCGCTGTATAGCGCAACCTGAACACTGTCTTAATGTTAAGACCGATTTTATACAGAAAATGCTCACCCAGGTGATGTGACAACTTTGCCTTTACACTTTGTTCGTCTACCCGATATGAGCCCCGGACTTCAATCTTTTCAATATTAAAACCAGGTACCAGGGCCAGTAAAGTAATACCTGCCAAAATTGCAGCAACAATTACCAGAACCACCAGCGGCTTTTTGCTCATCAACCGGGCGCGTCTTTGTTCCCGCTCTCTCTTTTTTCTGCTTTCAGCTGAAAAAGGAGAAGGTTTAAAACTGGCGCTTACGGGTCGCTTATCCTGCTCTGAACCTCTGAAAGCTTTTTGGCTGGCTGTCTTTTTCTGTTTATGATTTGATTTCTTGTTTCTACTTTTTTTGCTCATTGTCGCCGTTATCCTTTTCCGAGAGATAAGGTGCGATCCTCTGATAGATTAATTCGGCTGCAGGTGCGTTGATGGCAGAAGCCAACCTGTCTGACATCTCCTGTAGTTGTTCCGGCCTGTTGATAAAATATTGTATCTGCCTGATTAAATAATCACTGTCGAACTCTTCGTCCTTCACCATGATAGCTCCGCCCAGATCAGACAGACTTTGCGCATTTTTCGTCTGATGATCGTCAATTGCCTGTGGGTATGGAACCAGTATGGCTGGCTTTGCCAAAGCTGCTAATTCCGCACAAGTCATGGCGCCTGAACGTGAGACTACAAGATCGGCGGCCGCCATCCATTGAGCCATGTTGTAAAGGTAATCGGTAACCTGGACATTGGAGATCCCCTCATAGATTTCCGGGCTGTTCTCCTGTTCTTTGCCGGTACTGAGCATAATCATCAGTTCAGGGTGCTTTTTCAGCAACTCGGACCAGGCATCGTTATCACGTAAGCCGCTGATTGCCTTGTTCAAACGTTGTGCGCCTAAACTGCCGCCGGTGACAACTATGAGAAATCTGTCTTCTGAAATACCGACAGCGTGCCTGCCCTGTTCTTTATCCAGAGTGAAAAACACCGGCTGAACAGGATTGCCGGTTACAGTTATTTTTTTATTATCTTTAAAATTCTTTTTACTGGTCTCATTTATAACAAATACAACGTCAGCATGTTTGGCAAAAAAACGATTCGCTCTACCGGGATAAACATTTTGCTCATGCAAAACAAAGGGAATTTTAAACTGAGAAGCAGCCATAATTACCGGACCGGTTACATAGCCGCCGGTACCAATTACTAATACCGGATTAACTTTTTTCAAAAGGCGTCTGGCTGTTAAAATCCCCTGAATATTATCTTTAATCCAGCGGAAAATGCGGGGAGAATATTTCGTTGGAATACCCCTGGCTGAGATCGGAACAAATTCATAACCGGCTGCCGGAATCATTTCTTCCTCCAGGTTGCCTTCCAGGCCACAGAAAATAATTTTAACATCCGGATGTCGTTTTTTTATTTCGGATGCAATAGCTAAGGCTGGATGAATATGACCACTGGTTCCACCAGCAGCAAAAACAACTGTTTTCCGGGAATTAGCTTGCTTAGCCTTCATTTATCACTCTTTCTTCACTTATGATCCAAAACACGTACCAACTGCGGATTACGCATAACTCCTGATTTAGAAACACCCAGTATCATTGCGGCCGCAACAGCAAATATTATGTTCGCTGTGCCGCCGGCTGAGAAAAACGGCAATGATATCCCTGTTGCCGGAATCAAACTTGTTGCTACCGCCATGTTTAGAAATGCCTGAAATACTATTAAAAAGGTAAAACCGGCAGCAATATTACGAGCAGCCAGCGATGATGCCCGCGCTGCAATGGTAAAGCCACTGATAAGAAACAGGGTAAACATTAGCAAAACCAAAAGCGTACCGATCAGTCCCAGTTCTTCACCGATAATTGGAAAAATAAAATCGTTGTGTGCTTCCGCCAGCCAGTTAAGCTTTTGCGTACTTCGGCCCAGGCCGACGCCGCTTAAACCTCCCAGCCCGAAAGCTATTTCAGCTTGTTCCACTTGCCGGCGGCCATCAGCATCAACTGAGTCGCGATCACGGAACAGCTCCATCCTTTTTTGTGAGTGGGCAAATCGGTTAGAAATAAATTCAGGCAAAGAAACATCATAAAATACCGGGATTAGCAGGGCAGCCAACAATATACAGACAAGCAGGATCGGGATCACATGAAAGACCATTCCTCTCAGCCAGGAACCTAAGGGTATTTTACCCAATATAAACATCAGAATTGCCAATACCGTCAGAATGATCGCCCCGGACAAATGTGGCTGAACAACGACCAGGATAATCCAGAACATCATCCGTATAAAGGGACGGGTAAAGTCGCGGTATGTTTCCTTTTGTTTGATTTTGAAATTACTTGTTTCTTTTGCCGCAACTGTCGTTTTTAGC
>CAZVVR010000164.1:0-3412 GCA_964630605.1 uncultured Mageeibacillus sp.
TAATTTATCTTGATAACATATTTTTGGGTCGTGCTGACGAATCCCCCAAAGACATGTCCGCTTTAGTCAAAAACATTGCCCTGGAGGCACCGGAGTTTCCGGTTCTCAGATTGGAATGTGTTCCCATCGGTAAACCGGGTTACCAGGCATCTTCCTGGGTTTTGCCTGAAGGTGAGACCAGTTATTCTCCTCTTTGGTCAAGTGGCGGAGACCGCCACAATTTAGGTGCGGTTTTGCAGCTTGCGGAAGCTGCCAGTGCTTCGCCGTGGCTGGTAGTTGATACCCGGGCAGGAGAAGAAGAAATCCATAATTTGTTGGAATATCTGGCCGGTTCACCCCTGACAGGATACGGCAAAATCAGAGCTAATGACGGAGTTATTGGTCGTTGGACCGACAACTTTGATCTTATATACATTGAAGTGGTGGATAGTTCTGATGCGCTGCCTTCTGATAGCTTGAAAGCCCAACGCGTAGATTGGGTGGTAGAACAATGCCAGTTGTCACCTCTTTACCAAGATATTATCAGTAAACTTGTTTTTATCGATGGTATGAATTATGAAGAAGGTGGTTTGCGAACAAATGTTGATTTTCACGCCAGCATTATGCATAGTGATCAGGGCCTGACGGGGAGCTATGATTTAGAAACATTTTTGTCCGACTGGCAGCAGTCGTTGCCCCGGCGCGCTGTTGCAGGCAGCTCTTTCAGACCCATGTTGATTTCTTCACTTAGTCTGGAAGATGCCATTAGCAAACCGGTGCGGCTGGCAGATTTAGCTGCTTTGAGTTTAACAGGGCTGGCTAACGAAACAGAATTGGTCCTGCTGGATATTGATATGTTGAATCCAAATTACTACCAAAAAGATAATGCACAAGCGGCATTGCTTGAGTTGGCTGATTCTCTCAACGGTTCCAATGCTCTTGAGAAAGCTCAGAGAGAGCAGGCGGCAGACAAAAATGGCGAAACTCATATTACGACTGAAACCGATCAAGAAACAGTTGATACAGAAAAGTCCGGTAACTATAGCCTTTTGCTCTTCGCCTTTAAGACAGAAAAAGGATATCTGCTGGTTGCTGTGAATCTGGGCGAAAATGCCGAACAATTTGTATTGCGCGGTCTGCCGCAATTTGAGTCGATGGCTTTGAGTAGTTATGATAGCAGCGGAAGACTTATCGGTGAAGAAGACCTATTGCGGCTTAGAAAAACTTTTTCAGTCATGCCGGGGTCTTTTCTTGTTTTAAAGCTTGAGCTTAATCAATGATTTTTATTTACCGGCAAAAGTGCTGTTTTAAATGAGTTAAATACCGTTACATATAGCGGATACAAAATTGTTTAAAAGAATGGGTGTGACATGGAGTGGTTAGAATTATTAAAGTCTGTGGTTTACGGCATTGTACAGGGGATAACGGAGTGGCTGCCTATCAGCAGTACCGGCCATATGATCCTCTTAGAAGATTGGTTGCCACTGAATGTAGGAGCGGCATCGGGACAATCCGCAGAATTTTTTTCCTTTTTTATGGTAAGCCTACATTTTGGTTCGATAATAGCAGTAATTGTAAATTTTTGGCCTGAACTTTGGCCTTTCAGGCGGCGACAAACGTTGGCTGCCTCTATAGATTCTTTTGAGGAATCTGATTATATACCTTTATTTTCCAACTCGCTTTTGCTAAGCCGTTCCCAGCTGAGAATGTGGATTAACATTGTGATTGCCGTAATTCCGGCCGCAATCATAGGTTTGCTTTTTCAAGATGATTTTGAAAAATTATTTTATAATCCGTATTCGGTGGCTATCGCTCTCATCCTGGTTGGTATAGCTTTTATAGCTGCTGAAAATTATAATGCAGGCAAAGACAGCCGAGTTAATGAAATGGACCAAATTAACTGGCGTATTGCCCTTATTATCGGAATGTTTCAGGTTATAGCAGCAGTGTTTCCCGGTACATCCCGGTCAGGCATCACTATTTTAGGTGGGCTATTGATCGGATTGTCACGTCCGCTGGCGACAAAATTCACTTTTTATCTGGCTGTTCCTGTAATGCTTGGAGCTAATCTTTTAAAGCTTTTAACTTACAAGGCGGGAATAACCAGCACTCAGTTGTTGGTAATATTTGTTGGAATGCTGACGGCATTCGTGGTATCCATATTCGTGATTCGCGGTCTGCTGAAATATATCAGAAAAAACAACTTTAAACCTTTTGCCTGGTATCGTATTGCCCTTGGGATATTCGTTCTCTCTGTAGCAGCTACGGGTTGGTTAAAATAGAGACTTGTTCAGCAAATATTTAACTGAGGTGAAAAATGACTGATTATAATACCAGAGAAATTGATGAGAAACTTATGATCCGTGAGCAATTTATCTCTTTGCTTGAAACTTTAAATGTTCCTGATCAGGAAATTGCTGCACAAACCAGAGCAAAATGGGATAGCTTGCGCGAACCTGCAGCATCATTTGGCCAACTGGAACTTATACATCAGCGGATGGCTGCTATTCAAGGTATGACAGACCCTGCAAGCAAGCCCCGGACTCTTTTCATTTTTGGAGCAGACAACGGCATAGTGGCGGAAGGCATTAGTCTCTGTGGCAAGCAAGTCACTGCTCAGGTCATGCGTGATATTGCGGCAGAGAAATCCGTTACGAATACTCTTGCTCATTTAAGTGAAACAACTGTCATACCTGTGAATCTTGGAGTTCGTGATCTCAATGATGAAGAAGGCATTATTCATGTGGCAGTAAAAGCTGATGGAACAGAAAGTTTTGCACGGACAGAAGCTATGAGCGAAATTGAAATGATGCTGGCGATTCAGCTGGGCTACGAAATGGCTATCGGAGCAGTAAACAATGGTTACAGAATCCTGATGGCAGGGCAGGCAGGTAGCGGTAACACTTCAACTTCGACTGCTTTGCTGGCGGCATTAGAAGAAACTAATGCAGCTTCAATATGTGGCCGCTTGCCTGGAATTTCCGATCAACAGTCTCTGCGTGAGCAGGAAATAATTTCGGCCGCATTGAGTAAACATAATTTATCTGCTGATGATCCCCTTACAGCAGTTCGAACCGTGGGTGGCTTTGATATTGCAGCCATGGTTGGATTTTATGCCGCTGCTGCACTTAATAATATCCCTGTGATTTTGGATGATTTGGTTAGCCAGGTGGCAGCCGTGGTTCTTCGTAAACTCCAGCCTAATATCAGCCATTATCTCTTCGCTGCCCACCAAACAACAGGTCCCGGTTGTGAATTGGCGTTGCGCTCGCTTGGACTGACAAGTTTTCTGGATTTGGACCTTTATCACGGAGCAGGTGTCGGAGCGTTACTGGCATTGCCTTTGTTTGACAGCGCAGTTAGTATTTATCGCCGGGTTTGCCAGAAATGTATCAGTGGTTAAAATTAATCTCATAACAATCAAAGTTAGTAT
>CAZVVR010000165.1:0-3409 GCA_964630605.1 uncultured Mageeibacillus sp.
GGCTTGGTCCATAACTTTATTGACAGGCTGATTAATTTTGTCTTTGCCAAAAAAGCTCTTCAATACTCCCAGGCGTTTGCCTTGTAATCCATCTTTCTTTAAATATGGAAGATAGCTCTCAACCTGTCTGCCGACACTCCAGGCAGTCTCTTCATCATCAGGATCGTATCCGGCAATAACATCCAATGTTCGCACACAATCTTCAACTGTGCGGCAAATCGGCCCGGCAGTGTCTTGCGTCAGGCTATAGGGTACAATGCCGGCACGGCTTACAAGTCCAACTGTAGGTCTGATGCCAACTGCACTGCAAGCTGAGGCCGGGCTTCTGATTGAGTTGATGGTGTCAGTTCCAATTCCGATAATACCGATATTTGCCGCTATCGCAGCACCAGTACCTCCGGATGAGCCTCCGGGAGTTCTGCTGGTATCGTAAGGATTCACAGTTTGCCCCAACATCGAGCTGATAGTTTCACCCCAAATAGCAAATTCATGCAGATTGCTTTTCGCCAAAATAATGGCCCCTGCCTGACGCAGCTTTTTTGTAATGAATGCATCTTTATCCGGAACAAATCCTTCCAGTGATTTGGAACCGGCAGTTGTAGGCATATCAAATGTCTCAACATTATCTTTTAATATAACCGGAATGCCGTGGAGAGGACCACAGAATTCACCGCTTTCTTTAAGCACACGGTCGAGTTCGGCTGCTTCAGCCAGTGCTTGTGGGTTAGTCATAATAATGGCCTTAATTGCAGGGCCATTATCTTCATAGGCGGCAATTCGATCCAGATAAGCGGAGATCAAATCTTTTGCTGTCAGCTGACCTGCTCTCATGGCGTCATGCACTCGAGCCACAGTAGTTTCCATCAATTCGAAATTTTTCATGATTTTTCTCCCGTATCTATCCTGAAATAACTCAGGGGAGGAATTATATTTAACTTCTCTCCTGAGTTAAATAGTACGAATTTAGCCGAAGAAATTTATAAGTAAACCGGCTGATATCGCAGAACCGATTACACCGGCTACATTGGGACCCATAGCGTGCATCAACAGATAATTGGACGGATTGTATTTCTGCCCTTCCTTCTGTACGACGCGCGCTGCCATGGGAACTGCGGATACTCCGGCGGCACCAATCAGCGGGTTGACTTTTCCCTTGGTGAGAACATACATCAATTTGCCCAGGAGCACACCGCTTGCTGTTCCAACCGAGAAGGCTACCAAACCCAAAGCGATAATCTGCAGAGTCTGGGGAGTGAGAAATCTTTCAGCTGTGGCTGTTGCTCCTACCGTAATACCAAGAAAAAGAGATACAGCATACATAAGCCCATTTTCTATTGCATTCACAAGTTGAGGTACACGTTCAGATTCTTTCAATAGATTGCCTAACATCAACATACCAATCAGAGCAGCAGCTGAAGGCAGAAGCAGGATAGTAAGAATGGTAACTCCTATCGGGAATAATATCTTTTCCGTCTTACTTACTTCACGTAACTGCTCCATCTTGGTTTCACGCTCTTTTTTAGTTGTCAGGAGTTTCATAATCGGTGGCTGAATAAAAGGCACCAGCGCCATATAGGAGTAAGCGGCAATCGCGATTGCTCCCATCAGGTCCGGTGCTAACCTGCTTGTTGTATACAAAGCCGTGGGCCCGTCAGCTCCGCCAATAATTCCAATCGACGCAGCTTCCTGGGGAGTAAATCCCAGGCCGAGGGCACCGAGAAAAGTAATGAATATTCCTATCTGGGCCGCCGCACCTAAAAGCAAACTTCTGGGATTGGAAATCAGAGGCCCAAAATCCGTGGAAGCTCCTATGGCTAAAAAAATCAAAGGCGGATATATGCCGAGTGCTGTACCCTGATACAGATAATAGAGCAAGCCACCGGGCTGATCACCGAGCGGTCCTGCCATCAATTCTCCCAAAGGCAAGTTAACTAAAAGCATGCCAAAAGCTATCGGCAGCAGCAGGTAAGGTTCAAAACCTTTTTTAATACCCATATACAGGAGTATGCAAGCTATAGCAATCATAATCAGCCTGCCCGGTAACATTACTCCGAAAAGTGGTGTATCCAGGGTAAACAGTTCAGAGAACCCCGTACTCTTTAAAAAATTAACAATCATATCTAACATGGTGGTCTCCTATTGCAAAGAAACAAGCAAATCGCCCGCTTTAACGGCATCCCCCTTAGTGACATGAATTTCGTCAACAACCGCATCGTGCGGTGCGACAACCTCATTTTCCATCTTCATGGCTTCAATAACGACAAGAATATCACCGGCTTTGACGCTGTCTCCTGCCTGGACGGGAACTTGCCAAATCTTACCTTGCAGAGGAGCTACCACTGTATCCTTACCTGCTGCAGCAGGTTTGCCAGTTTTAGGAGCGGGGGTAGGAGGTGCTTGTTGCGGAGCAGGTTTAGCCGGTGCAACCGGGGTCGCAGACCTGCTTGCAGCGGATACTGTTTCCGTCTTACCGCCAGTCATTTCTTCCACTTCAACCTGGTATTCTACACCGTCAACTACTATGCGAAATTTTTTAGTCATTTTTTTCTGATTCCCTTCTATAACGGACGTCTGTGCGTATCCATAATAGCCGCCGACTCCCATTCTGACAGCGGAGCTTGCTGGCGTTCTATCTTTTTGATAACGAAATAACTGTCTTTTTCCATAAAAGCAGCGATCGCAGCGACAATAATGGCAACAGTTTTGCCGTCCATTTCATCCACAGAAACAGCGGACTCATCAATCAAGCTTTTTGTGGCGGTATCATCTGCCAAGCTGTCATCTTTTTTATTTTTTTTACGGTTCAATAAAAGCGCTATCAGATCGATCATAAACGAAATTATTAAAAGTACAATAAAGACAGTCAGAATCGAAAACAGCGAAATAACAATTCCATCTCCGAAGCTTATATTTTTTATATTCAACATATACATCGGTATAGCCTCCGTTAGAGTGGAATGTTTCCGTGTTTTTTTGCAGCAACAGAAACACGTTTTTCGCGTAATGTTTCAAAAGATGAAATTAAGCGTTGCCTAGTTTCTTCAGGCATTATGACATCATCCAGATAGCCTCTGGCAGCTGCAACATATGGGTTCATCATAGACTCGGAATATTCCTCGATTTTTTCCTGACGTTTTGCTTCGGGATTATCAGCAGCCTTAATTTCCCTGGAGAAAATTATATTGGCAGCACCTTCTGCGCCCATGACAGCAATTTCTGCATTCGGCCATCCCAACACAATGTCAGCTCCAAGATGTTTGGAGCACATGCCTATATAAGCTCCGCCATATGCTTTACGGGTAATCAAAGTCACTTTTGGCACGGTAGCTTCGCTGTAGGCATAAAGTATTTTCGCACCATGCCTGATAATGCCGCCGTATTCCTGCTCAGTTCCCGGCAAAAATCCCGG
>CAZVVR010000166.1:0-3403 GCA_964630605.1 uncultured Mageeibacillus sp.
GTAGCCATGACCATGAAAGGCTGTGGCAGCTCGTAAGTAGTCTGATCGACTGTCACTTGATTTTCCTGCATAGCTTCAAGTAAAGCGGACTGAGTCTTGGGAGATGTCCTGTTTATTTCATCAGCTAAGAGTATCTGCGTCATAATAGCACCCGGTTTAAAGATAAAATCACCGGAATTTTGATCGAAAATATTATATCCGGTTACATCCGAGGGCATAACATCAGGTGTAAATTGAATGCGGGCAAAATCTAAGTCCAAAGAACGGGCCAAGGCGGTAACCAGAGTTGTCTTGCCTATACCCGGTACATCTTCAATCAAAACATGACCGCCCGCAGTCAGAGCGGTAAGAAGCAATCGTATAATTTTGTTTTTGCCGACCATAACCTCTGCAACATTATTCTCAATAGTTAAAGCCAGGGTACAGGCCTTATCAGGATTGATTACCATTATTGTTTACTCCTTTGTCCCCTGTTTTACTTTCCACATTAGCCCCGGGGGCAGTGGTTTTCTGTATGGGGATATTCTTCTTGGTTACTGACTGTCGCTGCACGTTCTCTTTTTCTGATAAATATATTAATTTCTCTGTTTTCATTGCAGCTTTATTCTTTTTATTGTTTCGCATATTTAGTACACGTGCCACATCGTTGATTTCAGGCCTGTTTAATAAAGCCCGTAAATTGGACAATGCCGATCCTTCTACTAAAACAATCATATCAGAATGCTCTATCTCTTCTGATGTGGAAAAAGGTTTTATCATTATAAATCTCTGACGTTTAGCCTGCGGATTACGGTTTAAATAAGCGCGAATAAATGAAAAGTTAGGTTTCATAGCTAATTCAAGCTTATTAGCCAACTCAAAGTCACTGTTGCGCAAAAAGTTTTCGCCATATAAAACGGCAATACGCTCAATGGTTTCCAGAGGTATGATAATGCTGCGGTATGGTCCGTCAATAATGAGTTCATCACGTCGGTTTAAAAGTAAAATACTGTCTCGGCTGAGCGTAGTAGATAAACCTGACACAATCGCAACAGCACCTACCCATTTAGCTTTATATTTTTCCATCGCTCTTTGTAATCTCAGCGACAGACGTGCATTTTCAATAAAAATATAAAGCAAAACAGCCGCCGACCCTGCGCTGAAAACAATACCGAAGACAAACGGTAGAGTTCCCTGCCACATAAGAAAGATGCTGGCTATGAAAAATATTATTAAAGCGATTATCATAAGTTATTCGTTATTTTAACACGTCCTGTTCCCTATCATAAACTATTGGAACAATTTGACCATTTTGTTTGTGTATTGAATGGGCTGGCACAAACTTTCTCAGTGAAGACAAAGGATAAATCCGACTTGAAGCTCCGATCATGCTGCCGGGATTAAGCACTGCGTTGCAGCCTATTTCCACATTTTCTGCCGTTATCCCGCCAAATTTACGTAAATTTGTGGCTAAGTTTCCCTTTTCGGTGCGAACAAAAATGTTCGCACCATCTGCCCGCAAATTGGATGTAATGACTCCGGCACCAAAATGTGTACCACTGCCAAGTATGCTGTCACCTATATAATTAAAATGTGGAGCTTGAACCTGTTTAATAAAAATACTATTTTTTAATTCTGTAGAATTACCTACCACGCTACCCGGACCGACAAAAACATTCCCCCTGATAAAAGCTCCGGGTCTTATTTCTACATTTTCACAAATAATTGTAGGAGCCATTAACGTGACATAAGGAAAAAGCTTTACAGATTTTGACAGATATACACCCGGAGAGTGCTGGTAGAAATCTTCCTGCGGTAAATTCTGCTGAAGCGCAAGTATAAAGTCATGAATTTCAGGCAAGGCCTGCCAGGGATATTCATGCTGTAACAAAAACTCACCACACATGGAACCGGGATTTAAATTGAAAAAATTTACAGTTTTCAGTTGGTTAAAAGACATTTTATTTTTCCCTTCCCAGAGAAAGAAAGCTTTCAATGTAAAAAATGCCTCTGAAGTTATCTTCAGAGGCAGCTGGTCGAGGTGACAGGACTCGAACCTGCGGCATCTTGCTCCCAAAGCAAGCGCGCTACCAACTGCGCTACACCTCGATAAAGAGCTAATCCATTCTAATAGCAAAGACTGTTTCCGTCAAATAGTCTTCGGGAAAGAAAGCTTTTGGTTGGTTGCAATAGTAACTGCTCAGCTGAAACAACTTTACCGGCTGCTCATTGTTATAAGCAATTCAGTTTTAGAGCAACTAAATCATTCAGCGCAACCTGTATAGCGTGAAAGCAAATATCTAAAATCTGCGTCATCCGCTGTCATTAACTTTACAACAGCCTGCGCCATCATTTGCATGGAATCAGCTATATTGTTCCGGAATTTTTCCGGAACATCTAAAACAGAAAGCTCTGTACAGGCAAACAAAACAATACCGTGGTTAGCAGTATATGTTTCTAATAAAGGATCAAGTGCGGGGATTCGTGTTTCCTGAGTTTCCTTAACATGATAAATAGAGTGCATAATCAATTCTTGATCAGCATCACTGGGATAATGTAAACTCAACCCTAATGCTTTTGCATAAAGCAGGTATACTTCTGATTTATAGGTGCCACGAGTAGAAAAAAGAGTAACTTCTCTTTCAGCGACAAGTTCTTTCAGCTCCAGCACAGCATTTTTAACCATATTAAAAAGCGGTATCGGGCTTAATTCCTGCAGTTTGCCATAAAAAGAATGGCTTGTATTACAAGTCATAGCAATCAGATCAATGTCATTTTGTGAGAAAAGCTCAATATCCTGCGCAATCGCTGATATCAAGCGGGAGCCGTTGCCGCTTTCCACCGCTTCTGTACGATCGGGAATGCTGGCGTGACCTGATAAAATCACATCGAAATGATCCTGATCACGTTTGGCGGGAGTCTGCTCGATTAGCATTCTATAAAATTCGCAGCCAGCCAGAGGGCCCATACCGCCAATAATTCCAAGTTTTTTCATTTTTAGTATTACCTTGCTAATAGTCTTTTTGCTGTTTCAAGTTTAAGCACATTTTCAAAGCTAAAAACAACTTTCAACTTCAGCCTGAAGCTTTAACTGATCAAGCTTATTGTGCAGAGATTATTATACATAATCATAATACGAAATAATAGCTGACATATTAGACTGATTTAGCAGCTGGGATTTTTGTAATGACGCTTTTGTGAGTGTGCTCTTCTGTTACAGAATAAATTTCAATTAAAGTAGCCGGTAAAACTTGCATTAAATTGACCTTTAGAGGTACAATCAACATGTTTTGAGATTCGCAACAAATCTCCTTGACAGACTAGCATATCTTACTTATAATTCTGTTTGTTGCCGTCAAAAATGATTTTGCGGGCCATTAGCTCAGTCGGTCAGAGCAGCCGGCTCATAACCGGTCGGTCCGGG
>CAZVVR010000167.1:0-3399 GCA_964630605.1 uncultured Mageeibacillus sp.
ACAAAGCCAATATCCATCTTGTCTACCCAACCCTGTAAACGACCTGTCTTGGATATGTTCCCACAACAAAAAATCCGTGACCATGAGCCTGTCTTGAATGCAAGTTCATAATCACGGAAATCCCTTTATTTCAAAGCACCCTTACCCTCTTACTTATCAACCCTTGACATCAATACTACCGTCTCAACGTGTGTGGTCCAGGGGAACATGTCTACAGGTTGGACCAGATCAACTTTATACTTTAGTGTCAGCTGTTTCAGGTCGCGGGCCAGAGTAGCCGGATTGCAGCTGACATAAAGAAGGTGAGAGGGATCGTGCTCGACTAAAGTGGAAACAACTTCCTTGTCCAATCCTTTGCGGGGTGGGTCCACAATAACTAATGTTTTTTCAGAATCGGCTTCCCGGATATATTCCAGGCTATCTGCAGCGGCAGCGTGTATGAAATCATAGTCTGTCTCGTTCCAGCCATTAAGTTCGGCGTTATCTTTTGCATCTGTAATCGCCTGCTCGACCATCTCAATTCCCAGCAAATGAGGCAGAGAGGAGGTCTCGTCTTTTCTCAATTCATTAAGCACATAGACACCAATGGAGCCAACGCCGCAGTAGAGATCAATAATTGCAGTAAGATTATTCTCCAGATGAATAGCTTTTGTCAGCTTAGCTATTAAACGATAAAGCTTGATTGTCTGCTCATAATTAATCTGAAAAAAGGTTCCGGGAGAAAGGGAAAACCTGCTGCCGTCCAGAGTAAAGGAAAGTTTTTCTTTTCCGCCAAGCAGAATGAATTTGTCGCCCAGAATAACATTACCGGGTTTAGTTTGGATATTGAGATAAACAGAGACAAGACCGGGCTCCTGCAAAAGGTCCTCAGCTAAAGCAAAATATGCATCCCTTTCTGTCCGGGAAGTAAGAATGACCATTTGCTCAACCGGTTCATCCTCAAAGGCTGATTCCGGCGTTACCCGCAAGGTTAGAAAACGCAAATCACCCTCGTGTGTTTCTTGATCGTAAACAGATATGCCGTGTTTTTTCATCAGCTCAGCCATCAGGATGCGCAGACGGCTACCTGCGTGCGGTTCGATCAGACAAACCGGAGTAGTCAGCAAATCGTGGCTGCGGGCGCGGTAGAAACCCAGTTGTGGCTCAGCATTGCTGCCGCCGACCGGATAAACCACCTTGTTACGATAATGAGCAAAGGGGTGGTCGGCCCCAATAATGGGCCGGATCTTATCTTCAAGCTCCACCTCTCCGATTCGTCTGAGTGTTTGCCGGAGGTTGTTTTCTTTCCATCTCAGGCCGGCCGGGTAGGACAGGGCCTGAATCTGACAGCCGCCACAGTCACAGGCGATGGGGCAGGGCATTTTCACCCTATCGGGACTGTCGTTATCGCGTCTGATCAAAGCAGCCACTCGATAATTTTTGCGTGCATCGATGACTGTAACCAAGCCGCTTTCACCCGGCAAGAGACCGTTTGCAAAGATTATACTTTTGCCGTCTTCCGGTTCATTGTTTGCGCCCAGCTCGACGCAAACAGCCTGGCCATAAAGATTAAGATCGCGGCAGTAAGCCTTTATACCATTTCCTTTATCCAAAATTAATTTCCCCGTTGCCAATATTTGTCCCCGGAATCGCCAGCATCTTTGTGTACTGGCAGCTCTTTTCGACACAGATCAGCGTCATCAACCTGCCAGTTGACCCCAGACATAAAAGGAGGTCGTTGTTGCTCCGCTTCCAGGTCCGGCTCGCTAAAGAGAAGTTGACGTCTCTGTCTGCTGCGCTCAACGTCGCTGGTTGGGTTTTTCCCCACCAGGTGCTCAACCAGCAAATAAACGGTGGAGCCGTTTTCTTTGGAAAAAGCTGCCTCAGCCATTTCTTCGGGTTTTTCATAGTTGTATTTATCCGCCAGCTCCAGAAGCTTGCTCCAGCGATCCTGGTATTCTGCGCCCCTGGCGCTGCGAGCGATTTTCTGAGGAATTTCTTTGCCGATTTCCAGCCAGTGGCGTCGCCGGGCCCGGTCCATCGCTTTTTTCAGAAACTCGGCTGTTAGCTGATAATCGGGCATATGTTTGTCATAGCCGGGGATGTAATAACGCAGTTGAGCCTTGATGCCCTCGGGACTTAGCTTGTCCAGCGGATCCTCAAAATGCAAAAGAAGCCAGTATTCGAAATCCGGATTGCTGATGCCCAGAAAATTTTTCTTGCGGGCGGCGGCCCAGCGATAGGTTTCAGCGAATTGAGCGGGTGTCCAGGAGTCAACGTCGAAAATCAGCCATTGCTCATCGTCCGGAGCCAGGCTGATGCGCCGCACACGACGATAATCTTCGATCTTGCGCCGAATGTGGGGCGGGGAGGAGTGACCGACTTCTTTTCTTTCGCGCTTGATAATAACCAGTCGGTAGTTTTTGCGTATAAAGGGACGCAATCTTTCAAAGTATTCCGGTTCAGTCACTACTCCTTCACAGGAAACATAAACCTGATGTACCAGAGGACGATCACCGGCCTGCCGCTGCCACCGGGAGCGGGCCAAAGTATTCAAATCGTTAAAAGGAGATCCGGAAGCAGTTTTTTGATTCGTATTCATATTATTCCTCCGAATCCTGCGGCCAGTCACTTAGCAGAAAGGCGTTCAGATTGGGTATTCCGCCCAGACGCCCCTCCAGATAAAGTTGACGATAATCGACATTATCTTTCTGCAATGCTGTGAAATCCGAGAGCGGAATCAAGGTAGAACTGCCGTCCGAAAGGCGCTCTGTAATCCAGAGCTCATCGCTGCGGAACATCTCACGGTTAAGTAAATTAAGGTCGTGACTGCTGACAATCAGCTGCGAACGGCTTTCCGCCTGACGCTGTTCCAGATAAAAATTAATAAGTTCTATGGAAAGCAGACTGTGCAGATTGCGATCCCACTCGTCAATGACCATGACATGGGCCAAGGAGACCTCGTCATCCAAAGACAGGATCAGTGGCGGCAGAATCTCCAGTAAATGACGGATACCTGAGGCTTCTTGCTGCAGCGGAAAACGAATTTCCCTGCCGGCATTATCCCGATGAACAGCAAATAACTGCTTTTTATTGTTGAGATCCAGCTCAAAGTGGTCAATGCCATTATCCAGCAGGGGCAGCAGTTTATTAATCAGATCCAGCAGCTGCGGTTTCTCGCTCAAAGATTCCAGCAGGTCAAAGCGCTTCTCTTCCGAGAAACGGCTGTTCTGCACAGAGAGGCATTCTCTAAACCACATATAGGCGCCTTCCGCCGCTTTTGATTCCACAATCAACTGCCGCAGGAGTAGCTGATTTGAGTTATCGCAGTCCAGATATTCTTCAGCTCCGGCGATAGCCTCATCTGCTTACGATATCAAGCGAAACATCGGTATTGTGATGCAGAACGTGGCCGTCTTC
>CAZVVR010000168.1:0-3380 GCA_964630605.1 uncultured Mageeibacillus sp.
CCGCCATAATTAAACCGGCAACAGCTGTTGCCGGTTTAATTAAATCTAAGTTTAATAATTGGACTTAATCTTCATATCTCTTGCCAGACAAAAACATTCACCTATGTTAATTCAATAATGTTTTGCTGCCTTCCAGATTTCTGAGTTCGGATATTTCTTCTGTTGTTTCAGCAACACCGAGGTAATTACCTTCCGCATCACGTATGGCATAGTAACGAATTAAAATAAACTGGCCGTCTTTTTGAATCCAGAATGTTTCTTCGTCTTTTTTCCCTGATTTAAAATCTGCCACAATAGATTCCACCACGTGCAGGCTTTTCGGTGGATGGCAGTCTTCCACCAAACGTCCCAGGATAGTCCGCGTACGCGGGAATACACGATTTTCGTTTTCACTGAAATATTGAACTCTGTCGTCAGCATTGACAAAGGTAATATCAAAGGGCAGTGTGTTGAGAAGTGCTTCCAGCTCATGTGCGTTAAAATAGCCACTGGGCAGATCAACATCGTTGCCGCTGCGGCGCTGATCAAGATCTTGTTCATCTTTAATCCAAGCCTGAATATCAGACGTGCTGGCGCCTTCTACACCGTCTATAAAAGCATAACCAAATTGATAGCTTTCCTGGGCCACAATTTTCCAGTCTTCATCGGTGATATTATCCACCAGCATAGGTTTCAAAATTTCATTTTCTTTCTGAATCATTCCGCGAACTTCAAGCTCCATCTCTGAAAAGAGTTTTTCGTCTTTTTCACCGGCCTCAGCTTTTTCGATAGAATTTTTTATCAATTCACGGATCTCGTCATCTTTTCCCCACATCACTTTTGGCGGGGCAGTGATGCCGTTTTTTTCTAAATAAGGAAACATCAGATGTTCTTTGCGGGCATAATGCTTGTCAAGCTTATAAAGCTTTTTCAGAGCACGGACATATAATTTATTATCATCAGATGACAGAAAGTCTGTTTTGGCTTCAGCGTACTCACCTGCCAGGAATTTCTCCAATCCGTCGTTTTCTTTATAAAATACTGTCAGAGGATGACCCATTACAGGATCTGCTGCGGCGACTTCTACGTTGCCTTCCACAACAGATGCATGAACATTACACAGCTGCTGAATCTCTTCAACCGGAGTACCTGATTTGATCAACTCCGCTTCGGCTGCTGCGATCTCACTGGCATCTACGGTGTCAAAAGTTTTTTGAAACTCTTCTCTGACTTCATCAACAGATGCACCGGCACTTAATTTTTGAAGGATTTTTTTTAACGATTCTACTTGTTTTTCTTTTCTCTCTGACATAGATCTCTCCCATCTTAAAATGAATTTTTAATAATCGCACAAACCAAATGATTTTATTGCGATAATCAGATAAAGCTAACTATAAATACTATAGATAATTTCTCTTTTGTAACAGGATACATTCGTTCCCAAACTTAATCTTTGAGCCTGATCAATTTCCTGCAAAAAAGCAAGATGCCCTCTTCTGCTTTGTGAGAAAAGGGCATCTGATTTATTAAGTCCAAACTTCAACCGAACGTCATAGTTTTTTAAGAATCAATCGCTTTAAGCGCTCTGGTAATGGCTTTTACATTTTCTTTTGGTGTTTTGGTCGGAAGTTCGCATCCGGGCATTAACAGATTATTATCATCTTGAATTTCTTTTGACAGATTTATTATTGCATTGTATGTATGCTCAGCTGTACTGGAAAAGACATCATCGACAGGATTAATGTTACCATTCAGTATTACTTTGCCATCAACTAATTCCAAAGCTTTCTTATAATTCACCTGTGTATCTATATCAATAATTTTAACTCCGGTAGTTGCTGTAAGAGGCAACAAGTGCTCGGTGTTACCACACATGTGAAGTCTTCCGGTGATCCCTAAGGAATTCATGTGGCCGTATATTTTTTCGTGGCATTCTATTGCCATGTCGGCGTATGCTTTAGGGGAAATCAGAGAAGCAATCGGATCAGCCAGATAAATATATTTTGCACCTACTGCTGCCAACTCATCAATGAAATCTATTATGGTTTCAGTGACAACTTCCAGGAATTTCTTCGACTGATCTGGTTTCCGCACAACATCTTTCATAAAGGGTGAGACGCCTCTTGTATTACCTGCTATGGTGACCGGACCCACAATCAATGTAAAGGGGTATACATCATCAACCTGCTCTATCGCCTCTTTTGTAGCAAGGACCAAATCATACATCCTGGGGATGTCTTTGGTCTTTATCGGCTTTAACTCGGCAGCTTCTTCAATACTGTCCACTGCAGGTTTTTTCAGTGTCGGTAACCTATCAGGATAATATTCGACTGTTGAGCCAAAGCCTTCTGCTTCTCTTAATAAATCAGAAGCTATCTGCACATAATCAATTCCTACATCTCTTGTGCATAAAATAGAAGCTTCAAGCATTTTTTTGTAATCCTTACAATATGTTTCTATATCAATATCATTGTATTGAGTTACAAAACTGCCAACTATCGTGAGGTTAGGCCGTCTATCGGTAGTTTTACCTTGTACAAATGCATCTAATCTCTCTTTACTGTTCACTATATTTCCTCCTTATTTATATTGAAAATCTCATTAACTATCGATTGCTAATTACGGTTAAAAAGCTGGGAGAAAAAGTCCGCTATAGCCTGAAACAGGTTAACAAAAAACTGAACTACCTGGTCCCACCAACCTTCTGACTGGGCTCGGTCTATAAAATCTAGTGCCAAATCCCAAGTTTCTTCACCAAATGATTTTAATTGCTCTAAAATTCGATCAATGTCTTCTGCAGTTATTGTATTTTTAAATTTCTCTAATGTAGCAGTTAATCTGTCAATATCGGCTTGTGAAATATTGATTTCATACTTATTAAGCACCTTGTTTATAATCACGGTTATCTCTTGGACACTGACACTTTCTTTGCCTTTTTCATCTACCAGCTCCGTTAATTGTACTTTAATCTCAGTTAAAGCTTTGGAAAACTCTTCCGAATCATAATCATCGTTTGTCGCATTATTGTCGTCAATAATGCGCACAGTAATCAGTTCATCATTGCCTGCTTCCAGTTTTTGTGCATCCAGTTCGATTCCATAAATTTCAGCAGCTTTATAAACGCCGGTCAAAGCTGATTCACCTGTAACGGGGTGAGGCGCGCCTACTGTGATGCGTGTATCGTAAATACCTGAAGTTATAGCAGCATTAGAATACTGATATTCCTTAATTTTAGTGATATTATCCGGTGTTGATATTTTGGTACTGACTCCACTGTTTGTTTCTAAAAACTCAACCAAAACAGAAGAAATCATATCCTCATCTGCATAATGTAAGTTTATATAGCGTTCAGCATCATCGCCCGTCACTATATTGATGTTGTAATCTAAATCAGTATCAAC
>CAZVVR010000169.1:0-3371 GCA_964630605.1 uncultured Mageeibacillus sp.
TTTCTATTACCTTGACTTTTTTTATTGTGCGGATGATGCCCTCTAACCCTGTCGACATACTGATTGACCCTCATATGACTGAGGAAGTCAAAGCTGCTTTAATGGAAAGCTACGGTCTCGATCAGCCTAAGGGGGTGCAGTATCTTGTCTTTCTTAAAGGAGTCTTTACGGGTGACCTGGGAATCAGCTTTTCCACCCGCCGGCCGGTGACCGAATTGCTGGCACAAAGGCTGCCGTGGACTTTGCTTTTGATTGGCATTTGTACATTTCTGATTACAATAATCGGAATTCCTCTGGGTATACTTGCTGCCCGTAAAAAAGGAAAAACGATCGACCGGGTTATTACAACAACAGTGACTTTGTTTATATCAGTATTTATTCCCTTTTTGGCGTTTTTATTGCTTTATTTTTTTGCTTTCAAGCTAAATTGGCTTCCCACCGGAGGTGCGTATACCCCACCGCCCGGCACGGGCTGGTCTTTTGTACGTGATGTAGCCCGTCACGCGATATTGCCGGGAGTGACACTGGCAATTGCCAGCCTGGCCAGTGTGGTTCTTTATACAAGAAACAGTATGACAGAGGCGCTGCGTGATGACTATGTCCGTACAGCTCTTTCCAAGGGTGCTTCTTTGCAACACACTGTCAGACACCATGCTTTGCGCAACGCTATGATTCCTACGGTAACAGTGATCGGGTTAAACATTGGAACTATGGTCGGTGGAGCAGTTTTAACGGAAACTGTGTATTCCTGGCCCGGGATTGGCCGCATGATGTACGACGCCATTCAGGCACTGGATTACCCCGTATTGCAGGGTGGATTTCTGCTTTTGTCGATTTCAGTAGTAATCATGAATTTTATCACTGACATAATCGTCGCGTGGCTTGATCCGCGTATCAAACTGGGGGCAGACGCATGAACAGAAACCGTAGCTTTGCATATAAATATGTTCGCAATATTACCGGCATGATTGGACTTGTCGGGGTAGTTATTATCCTTATTGCAGGATTGTTCGGACCGATGTTTTTTGAATATCCCGAAGGCTATAACCCGGAGATACTTCTTTCGCCGTCGGCCAGCCATCCCCTGGGAACGGACAATTTGGGTCTGGATATTCTGTCTCAGCTGATCTGGGGTGCCAGAACTTCCATTTACGTATCGTTTTTTGCGGTTTTGGTAGCTTTGGCTATCGGTATTCCCGTGGGGCTGTTTTGTGGTTATTCCCGATCGTCGGCCAGCCATATTTTGGATGGAATTATTGATATCTTTCTCACTTTGCCGCAGTTACCCCTGCAAATTATTACTGCCGCTATTGTGGGGCCTTCAATAACTACAGTAGCCGTCATTATAGGTATTTTTTCCTGGCCTTCACTGGCGAGAGTGACGAAAAATGCTGCCCTGAAAGCCCGGAATATGCAGTATATAGAAGCAGCAGAGGGTTTGGGATATTCACGTGGCCGTATTATGTTCAGGCACTTATTGGTCAACATTACCGGCCCGATAACAGTTAACGCAACTATGGTTTTAGCTTTGGCTGTAATTTCCGAATCCAGCCTCAGCTTTCTGGGTCTGGGAGATCCGACCACATGGTCCTGGGGTCTGGTTTTAAAAAGATCCTGGTCTAATAACGCAGTTATTTCCTCACCCAACCCCTGGTGGTGGTGGATTTCACCCAGTATTTGTATAACAATTTTCGTTATCTCTTTCAACATGATCGGGACGGCGATTAACGACATTTTTAGCCCCAAAGGGCAAGACTAACAAGGAGGAATGATGTTTGATTTTATTATTAAAAACGGATTGCTGATTGACGGTTGCGGTAACGCAGCTTTTAAAGCGGACGTTGGAGTCAGAGAAGATTTGATCGCAGCTATCGGTGATTTAAGCCAGGCCAAATCACGGGATAGTTACGACGCAGAGGGAAAGTATGTTATTCCCGGCTTAATCGATCCGCATGTACACGAAGAATGGGTCTGCATGGTTGACGGATCTTATCCTTTTCTGTTGAAACAAGGGGTAACAACTGTCGTCAACGGTAATTGCGGCCACTCTATTGTGCCGGGTCCGGTGGAAAATATCGTTGAGTATTATTACGGCAACGGTTTGATGAGCGAAGCCCAAACCAAAAAATATATCGAAGATTTTCCCCGCTGGCAGGATTTCGCATCTTACGCCGATGCGGTGGCATCACGCGGTACCAATACGAATTTTGTTACTCTGTTGGGTCACGGCACGTTGCGCTGGTCCGTCATGAATGGTGCGCATCAACGCAAGCCCAGTCCTTATGAAACAACAACGATCGAGCAGTTGATTCGCCACAATATGGACCAGGGAGCTTTTGGTATTTCTTTTGGTCTTGACTATGTGCCAAGCCGCTATGCCGATTTGGATGAACTTTGTGACGTAATCAATATTATTAAAGATTATGATGGTGTATCTGCCTGTCATTTACGCCACTATATCGGCATTGTTGAAGCAAGCAAAGAGTTTCTCGAAGCAGGACGCAGAACCGGAGCCAAAATTCAGATTTCTCACCTGGCTTCAACTGAACCGGAAGCTTTTGAAATTGCACAAAAAGCGATTGAACAGGAAGGTGTTCGTGCCCGTATCGATACAATCCCGGATTCTTTGGGGCACTGCACCAGCAAGCCTCGCCTGCTGCAGTTTGTTATGGCTTTGTCAGATGAGCTTTTCGCTCAGGGTGTAGAAGGCGTTAAAAAAGCTCTTCACGATCCTAAAGGCCGCGAACTGATTAAAAAAGACGCTTATATTTTCGCCGGTGATAAAAGCAGCAAATACATCATAAATTCCGGTGATCCGCATTTGGAGAATCGTTCGGTAGCGGACATAGCTGCAGAACGGGGTCAGGATCCTGATGAAACCATGCTTGATTTGCTGGGAGATGATGTTCCCTACACTTTCTGGATGAACGCTCCCGCCGCCAATACACCTTCCAAGTTTATAGATCACGTAGACTCGATTGTAGAAAATCCTTACGTTTCTGTAGGAAGTGATGAAATCATGGGTGATGTTGAGGATCCTTTTGATTGGTATGAATTGCGCCGACGTGGTTCCTTTGCTATTTTCACGCAGCGTTATTTGGCTAAGGGAGTTCCCTATGAAGAGATTGTGCGCCGTAACACAAGTATGGTGGCGGATCACTTTGGTATCCATCGCCGGGGACGTATTGCACAATCATTTTTTGCGGATCTCGCCGTTATTGATTTGCCGAATTACAAGTATCCCGAAGTTGATCAAAATCATTATAAAAATCCATTGCTGGAAGCAACAGGTTGTGAACTGGTCCTGGTAAACGGTGAGGTTAGTTTGCGGGACGACAAGGTTGAGAAAACCTTCGCGGGTCGTGTTTTGA
>CAZVVR010000170.1:0-3348 GCA_964630605.1 uncultured Mageeibacillus sp.
ATCCGACCGGATCAGTTAAAGCCAGAACTGCCCTCGGGATGATACTGTACCTGGATGAAAAGGGTCTTCTGAAAAAAGGCGGAACTATTATTCAACCGACCTCCGGCAATACCGGTATTGGCGCAGCATCCATAGCTAGTGCACGCGGCTATCGCACTATTTTTACTCTTCCGGATTCTATGTCGACAGAAAGACGCAACTTACTTAAAGCCTACGGGGCTGAACTGGTGTTGACTCCGGGAGCTGAGGGCATGAAAGGTGCCATCAGTAAGGCACAAAGCTTGTTGAAAGAAATACCGAACTCAGTTTCTCTGGGTCAATTCACCAATCAGGCCAATCCGGCTTACCATGAAAAAACCACAGGCGACGAGATCTGGCGTGATTGCCCTGAGATCGATGTTTTTGTCGGCGGAGTGGGTACCGGAGGAACTCTTACCGGAGTGGCCCGAGCCATCCTTAAGCACAAAGCCGATTTGGAAGTAGTCGCAGTTGAGCCTGATAAATCCGCCGTCTTATCCGGTGAACCTGCAGGAAAGCATGGCATTCAGGGAATTGGGGCAGGTTTTATCCCCGAAACGCTTGACTTCGATCTGATAGACAAAATTATAAAAGTAAGCCTGGATGATGCCGCCGAAATGACGCGAAGTTTTGTGCGCAGCGAAGGGCTGCTTCTCGGCATCTCCAGCGGAGCTGCCCTCACCGCCTGTCTGCGGTTGCTTCATAATCCACAGTATTCCGGCAAAACAATTGTAACAATACTGCCCGATTCCGGTGACCGCTACTTGTCGACAGGAATATTTGACTAGTGGTTGCTATTACTATTTAAGGAAAAGATATGCTAGATTCCAATTCCATTGAGAGAATAAAAAAAGGTTTTAAAGAAAACCAGAAAAATAATCCACTGCTTACCGACACTGAACGCAGAATTCCTGACCTTCAGCTTGTGATTGAGATATTGCACTATATACGTAGTATTATGTTTCCGGGATTTTATAGCAATAAAATAAGCCATTACCGGCCTTTAAGCGATAACTTTTATGCGAATCTGCACCAAATCAACTGTGCTCTGACAGAACAGATTGTCCTGGCCTACCGCTCGCAAAACAATCCCGAATACCCGGAATATGATGTTGCAGAGAAAGCAGATGATATCAGTGTGAAACTTTTGGAGAAACTGCCCCGACTGCAGAAGCGTTTGCTGTTAGATATTGAAGCAATGTTTTTAGGTGATCCCGCCGCCAAAAGCCGGGACGAAATCTTAATATCATATCCCAGTTTTCAGGCTATTTTCATCTACCGTATAGCCCACGAACTCTGGCAGGCCGAAGTTCCTCTTATTCCCCGCATGATGGGAGAATATGCTCACCGTATCACCGGCATAGAAATTCATCCCGGCGCCCGGATCGGCGAGTCCTTTTTTATTGATCACGGTACCGGAGTTGTAATTGGAGAAACCAGTGTTATCGGTGATCATGTAAAAATTTATCAGGGTGTCACATTAGGAGCACGTTCTCTAAGTGACGGCAGAAAACTGGCTGACCTTAAAAGGCATCCGACCATTGAAGACTATGTCACTTTGTACGCCAACTGTACCGTCTTGGGAGGCGACACCGTGATCGGAGCCCATTCAGTTATCGGTGGAGGCGCTTTTATCACCAAATCAATCCCCCGCTGTACCAGTGTTATGGTGCGCGCTTCCAAGCTCAGCCTGAGAACTAATGCTGATAATTGCCCGGAAAAAGATTGTCAACACAGTGTGCAATGGCAGCAGTGTGATTAAGAAGACTGCATTAACAAATGTAAGCCCAGACAAAGCTGAAGCTCTGTAGTAGCAAGCAATTAAGATTAACTTAAGCAGAAAGGATTTGTTTAATGATTTTAAAAACTTATGTATTACCACACCCACCTATTATTCTTCCTGAAGTGGGCCGGGGTGAAGAAAAGAAAATAAAAGACACGTCTGATGCCTATCACAGAGCAGCTCGGGAAATAGCAGAGCTTGAACCCGAAAGTATTATTATCTGCAGTTCTCACTCACCGCTTCTGCCTGCAGCATTTTATGCTGCGAATACTGAGAAAGCTGAAGGTGATCTGAAAGCTTTCGGCATACATTCGGTCTATGAAAAAGTTAATTACGATCAGGAACTGCTGGAAGTTTTGCAACAAGTTTGCTCTGAACAAAAAATCCCACTCGAAGCTACACATGTTGAAGCGGACACACTGGATCACGGAACTTTGCTTCCTTTGGCTTTCATCCACCACTATTACAGAAATTTCAAGCTTCTGCGCCTGGGCATGTCTTTGCTCAGCCCCGAAAAACATCTTGAGTTTGGCCGGGCAATAGCTGAAGCAGTCCGTCGCTCGAAAAAACCAACTGTTTTTATTGCTTCGGGTGATCTCTCCCATGTTTTAAAGGCTGAAGGACCCTACGGCTACCGCCGGGAAGGCCCAGAGCTGGATCATGAACTCCAAAATATTTTCGCTACAGGCGCTTTGGAACGTCTCTTTGATTTAGACCGGGATTTGGTGGAAAACGCACAGGAATGTGGTTTGCGGACTTTCCAGATAATGGCCGGAGTACTGGCTGGCAGCGATTTCGAATCCGAGCTTTATTCTTATCAGGGGACATTCGGAGTTGGTTACGCTGTTGCCGCCTTTACCCCCAAAAGTGAATCTGAAAGCAAGAACAGCCCTTACCTTGAATTAGCCCAAAAAAGTGTCGAGTCTTATATACGTGAAGGTGCAATTTTGCCTACACCTTCTGATTTGCCGGACGAAATGCTGAACCGTAAAAGCGGCGTTTTTGTCACTTTACACAAAAATAACAATCTGCGGGGATGCATCGGTACCATAGAACCCTGCAGATCTAATATCGCTGAAGAAATCATTCATAACGCAGTGTCTGCAGCCAAGTACGATCCCCGCTTCCCTTCCGTACAGCCTTCTGAATTAGATCAGCTGGTATACAGCGTAGACATTTTGGGGAAAAAAGAGAAAGTTACTTCTCGGGACAAGCTGGATCCTGCGCGCTACGGCATCATCGTCAGTTCCGGAGAGCGCCGCGGTTTATTGCTTCCCAGGTTGGAAGGTGTCGATACGGTAGAAGACCAGATCGCCATTGCATTGATTAAAGCCGGACTTGACCCCGACAAAGATTATGATATTGAGCGCTTCGAGGTGCATCGACATGAGTACAAATAACAATGTCCGCCAAGCAAGAATTACCTGTGACGTATGTCCACGGCATTGCCGCTTAAAAGACGGAGACATTGGTTTTTGTTGTGCCAGACAAGCTAAGGGCGGAGAGGTTATCTCAATTAACTACAGTCGTATTACCGGTTTTGCACT
>CAZVVR010000171.1:0-3321 GCA_964630605.1 uncultured Mageeibacillus sp.
AAGGAAATTAAAATACTGTTTTCCTGCAACAGTCCGGTAAAACTGTCCGGTCTCAAATGTCTGAATAAAAGAACTTCTCCTGAGTAAACTCTGGTATAGCTTGGCAAGGGACTGCTGGCGACCAGCCAGGAGTCCGAATCTTTCAGATATTCAGTGAGAGCAGTTTCTTCGGCTACGCTGCTGTAGCTGCTGCGCTCCCAGTTTGATAGTTTATCCGGCAACAGAAAATAGCGTTCAACAGAATCGTATTCCAGCTGTTCCAGCAGATAAGAGGGCAATCCTGTATCGTAAACTATATGTTTGTTTCCATCCACAATACAGACAATAGCACCTGTAGATCTGGCGGCAAAAGCCCAATAGCCGGTTACCTCTGCTGTAACAAATATTCTTCCGCTTTCAGGCATGTGGCGGCCGGTAAGATCAGCGATCTCATTGGCATTGCGCTCCAGATCATCCAAACGTAACTGTTTTGAGGTTGCTGTGGATATTGAAATATAGACCACCGCTAAAACTGAAAATATTAAAAGAATCGCCAGTGAAATTCTGACGAAAGTTCTGCCATAGATTGACAGACGCCGTTTCATTAATTTTTAACCTCGAATTTATATCCTACACTCCAAATTGTTTTAATATTCCAAAAAGGATGATCAATCACATCCAGCTTTTGCCGCAGACGCTTAATATGGACGTCCACTGTCCGCGGTTCACCGTAATAGTCGAAGCCCCAAATGTTTTCCAAAATCTGACTTCGGGTAAACACACGATTAGGGTGAGAAGCCAGAAAATATAAAAGTTCAAGTTCTTTTGGCGGCAAGCTTAATTCTTCATCACGCAAACGCACCAGATACTGTGTGCGGTTAATTTCTAAATCAGGATAAGAAATAAGATCATCATTATTTTGCTGACTTTCACTAGACTTTGAAGAGCTGGTGTGAGAAGTTCGGCGCAGAACAGCTTTGACACGGGCAATCAGCTCTTTGGGTTCAAAGGGCTTGGCGATGTAATCATCCGCTCCCAACTCGAGACCGACTATCTTGTCCAGAGTATCACCCCGGGCGGTCAGCATTATCACCGGTACATCATTGAAACGGCGTAACTCACGCATAACATCAAAGCCGCTCATGCCGGGCAGCATCAAGTCTAAAACAACAACATCCGGGTTCAATTGCTGCACACGATCCACAACTTCATCGCCACGAAAGCAAACATCAACACGGAAACCTTCATTCTCAAAGTACAACTTGAGCAGTTCTCCAATATGAGGATCATCATCTACAATCAGTACTGTTTTTTCAGGTTTAATTTCTCTCACCCTTCCATTTCTAAAACACAGATTATCAAAAATTAATTATCGCAACTGTCAATATTCTAATTAATTATTATAGGTTATTTTCCTGAGCCTGGAACATGTCACCCAATTCTTCTAAAAAAGATGAGATATCGCTAAATTCTCTATAGACAGAGGCAAAACGGATATAGGCAACTTCGTCTATACCGCGCAGCTGCTCCAGAACCAATTCGCCAATCTCTGAACTGGGAATCTCCCGCCGCAGCTTATTACCTTCATTTTGTTGAATAGTGTGAACGATCTCTTCAATTTGTGCGGTTGTAATGGGCCGTTTTTCACAACTTTTCAGAATACCGGCAATTAATTTTTCCCGGTCAAAGGCTTGCCTGCTTCCATCTTTTTTTATTACCATCAAAGGCATTAGCTCAACCCGCTCGAATGTAGTAAAACGCTCACCACAATCGCAGCATTCACGACGTCTTCGAATGGTACTGCCATCATCTGACGGACGGGAATCAACAACTTTGTTGTCATCGCTTTTACAATAAGGGCAGCGCATTTTCTCCTCCTTAGAAATCGTATTAAAAAAATGACGCGATCGGGTTCAAGACCGGGTCGCGTCATCAAAATAGCTTATATTAATTCATTGGCAAGCCTAGTCGCGGTCATCTCCCAGCTCATCCTGCAAAAACCAGGGCAACACACGACCAGATTGCCGGTTCTGTTTTTTGGCAGGCTGTGCAGATGGTTGCTCGTCAGCGGCGGGTGCTTCATCCAGTACTCTGGGCTCCCTGTGTTCTGACATTCTTTCTAAAACATCCCCGGTCTGGCGGCGATATTTAACATCATCGTCAGGATTGTCAAAACTTTCTCTTCCCGTAGGCACTGCTGTGTCACGACGTGGATAAGAAACAGGCGGTATTTCGCGACGGCGCGGTTTCAGGAAATCAGGCAAATCATCCATTGTTGGCGTCTGCTGTTCACCAGGCTGCTGCGGCTTGCGAGAGGTTGAATATGAGGACGCCATGCTGGCAACATTTGTCGCTGTCTGAGTTGACTTGGCAGCATGCTGCTTAACTGCATCTTCTTCAAATCGACTGGCAATAATGGTAATGATTATATCGTCCTGCATGTTATCGTCTATAACTGCACCAAAAATTATGTCAGCGTCGGGAGAAACTGCTTCGCGAACCTGAGAAGCGGCTTCGTTGACTTCTTTGATCCTCATGTCACGGCCACCGGTAAAGTTGATTATTATACTATGCGCACCTTCAATTGTCGTGTTCAGCAAAGGACTGCTCATAGCCTGCTTGACTGCTGTAGCAGCACGACTTTCTCCGCTTCCGCGCCCGATACCCATATGGCACATGCCGGCGTCTGTCATTACACGGCGTACGTCAGCCAGGTCTAAGTTAACCAATCCGGGAACTGCTACAAGGTCGGAAATGCTGGACACACCGTACTGCAGCACATGATCAGCCATAGAGAATGCCTCATCCAGAGAGGTGTCATCACTGGCAATTTCCAGTAGCTTGTCATTGGGCACAACAATCAGAGAATCGACATATTGCTCTAGTTTACGCTGTCCTGCTTCCGAATTCTGACGGCGTCTAGAACCTTCGAATCGGAAGGGAGTTGTAACTACAGCAACTGTTAGAATTCCCATTTCCCTGGCTTTTGCTGCAATTATGGGAGCTGCACCGGTTCCGGTACCACCGCCCATACCAGCAGTAATAAAAAGCATATCGGTTGCTTGAATAGCCTTGGCGATATCTTCAATATTTTCTTCTGCGGCCTTCTGGCCCAGTTCGGGATTTGCACCGCAGCCCAAGCCGCGAGTCACTTTTTCCCCAATTTGTATTGCGGTTGAAGCCTTAGTACGGGATAAAGCCTGATGATCACTGTTCACCGCGATAAACTCTATACCCTGCACCCCATCTTCAATCATGCGGTCAACTGCATTACAGCCGCCACCGCCAACGCCAATTACTCGAATAGTGGCGTAAAAGTCATCGTCCATTCCAATTTCAAAA
>CAZVVR010000172.1:0-3320 GCA_964630605.1 uncultured Mageeibacillus sp.
GCGTGGCACCACATTAATAGTATATATCTATTGACCTTCCACTAACTGTGGTTGAGTAGTAAGTAATGTATGTATCAATCAATGCTGAAGATCGTATCTGTGAATTCTCAACACGATCTAACAATTCAATATACACAGCTGTAGCTTCAATATCATTCGTTGCTCTTTGAGCTAATTCTTGCAATTCACTAATAGTGCTCTGCTCTAGTTTTGCTTTACTAAAATCAGTTTGTTCATTAACAGCAAACACCGTTACGTTACTTGATATTAATAAGGTTAAAATAGCCAATATTGCACATAATATACGTTCGCGTTTCATAACTACACCACTTTCATTTGTCTTTCAGATGCATTTTTATGGCATATCCACGTTATGCTGCATTTATTCACTGTGAAACACTGGAATGTTTTTGTATCCTCGTCTTTTTCTCTTCCTTACTCCTAATGCTATATACAACTGAGTATAGCTAACAATAAAATCTTCCCTTACAGCGCCTACGTATATTCTCCTTGCAGATACTTCACGTACTACAACTTTCAAGTAAAATCTGATCTGCTACAAAAATGGCAATGCTTTACATTTTATGCATTCACTGCCGCTTAAGATAGCGTACTATGAGTCCAAGTTGCCTTAAGCAGCAATTTTGGTTAATTGCATGTGTTTCAGACACCCGTTCTCATATCAATTCAGTCACCAGTTCTCATTCAATTCAGACACCTCAATTGCATAATGACTCAGACAGTCCGTTCTCATAACAAAGCCTACAGTTGCGTAACTATTTTATCATGCTTTCTTTATACTCGCGCAGCTCCGGGGAAGCAGCTTTAGATCTCAGAGACGGACCTTTAAGATCTATAGTGTAAGCCATAGAAATCAAGCGATCCATGACTGCGTCAGCAGTAGTTTTATCTTCGAAGATGCGATCCCATGTGTCAATAGGAAACTGGCTGACAACAATGGTGGAAGAGGTATGGAGGCGATCTTCAATAATCTCGGAAATTTCGTAGCCTGAAGGAATATCCAGCTCCGCTAAGCCCCAGTCGTCAAGAATAAGAATGTCCTGACGCTGTAGTTTCCCCCTAATCTTATTGTATATGTTAGCGTCCTTGCCGAACTTTAGATCGCTCAAGAGTTCACCCAGCCGGTAGTAACGAACTCGATAGTCATGGCGACAGGCATCGTTACCCAGAGCTTGAGCCAGGAAAGACTTGCCAGTTCCGGTAGCGCCCGTAATTACAATGTTCTCATGGTTTTTAATCCACTGATGAGTGGACAAGCGAGCAATGAAATCCTTATCCAAATTACGCTCATGGTCATAGATAATGTCACTTAACTGAGCCGGCTGCTTGAACTTGGCTTCAGTTATTCTCCTCTTAACCCGATTGTTCATTCGCCGTTCGTATTCTTCATTAACCAGAAAGGCAAGACGCTCGTCAAAGCTCAACTCCTGCCAGCTGTCGTTCTTGTCAACCTCCCGGTAGGCTTTCACCATACCGTTCAGGTGCAGTTCGCTCAATTGTTCTAAAGTTTGATTATAAAGCATCGTTTTGTCCTTTCGTGTAGTAGCTTGCGCCTCTTATATTCTCATGTGTATTTAACTGTTTCTGATCCTGTTCCTGCTTTATTCTGGTTAGAATTTTCTTGATCTGTTGATAGCCGCCTATTCCCAGTTCACAGGCCTTTCGACAGGCTTCTTCCAATGCCGCTTCTGAGTATTTATCCGCCATGCGCAGTATTCCCATACAACTTTGGTAAGCTTGCTCTTCAATTACAAATCGTTGCAATAGCGACGTGATGAATTTATGTGTCCAGGGACCAATACTTTCAGCCCAGTTTCTGTATTTTCTGCCGGTCATACAGTCTGCCAGCTGTTGTTGCCGGTGTCGCTCCGGCATGTGCTCGAAAGCAGTAATATGGCGTACCTTTGGGTCATAACAACGCATATGTAACGCGATGCGCCGATTGTCGTATAATAGTTCTACAGTCGTACTGGTAGAGGAGACGAGAATCTTTTTACCTCGGAACTGATAGGGCGCGCTGTAAAGATGCCCGTCAAACTGAATATGGTATCCGTTTTTTGAAACCTTGGCCCATTTGACTTGAGGAAGTTCAAAACGGTGAGCCGGCAAGGGACGTAAGAGCGGTTGGTCGAATTCCGCAAATATCTCTGAACGGCTTCCCGGTCGCTGCTGGTACGACTTTTTGTTAACTTTTTCCAGTAATCTGCTTACTTCTTGATTAAGCGAGGCAAAATCGAAAAAGATCTGTCCTTTAAGCTTAGATAGAATGCGACGTTTTACTAAGCCTACCCCGCCTTCAACAAGGTTTTTGTCCGTGGGCCTGGCCGCTCTGGCAGGGATGATCGCTACACTGTAGTGCTGTGCCCAAAACATAAAATTTGGGTTTTTCGTCGGTTCGTATCTATGAGAGTTTGTAATAGCTGTCTTAGTGTTGTCGGGAGTTACAATTCGCGGAACACCGCCATAATACTCCAGTGCTCTGCTGTGAGCATCTATCCATGCTTCTGTTTTTTCGTTCGGATAGGCACGGCAGAAGATCTTGCCACTAAAACCTAATATGGAAACAAAAAAGTGTGCTTTTAAAAATTTATCTTTGTCCTGATCGTATACAATAGTCAGTGTCTCACCAGACCAGTCTGTTTCCATGACCTCGCCTGGCTTTATTTGCTTGGGATAGCTAAGTCCTTCTCCCTGTTCGAAACCGTATTGTTTCAAGCGCCGGCAAAACTGAGGATAGCTCATGCCTCCAGGTTCTTCACTAAGGTATTGTTCCCAGCAGCTGAGACGATCTGAACCTTTAAGAACTTCCTGGTACCAACGCTCTTCATTCAAATGTTGGCGAGCACGTCCTGATTCGCTATTTCTAGGATAAAGCAGTGCTCTGAGCTCACTGTCGGTCATCTTGGCTGCTTTTTCTGCATCAATCCCTGCCAGCTCGCAGCGCTTAAACAACTCAACAATAGTAGATCTGGCAGCTCCTACCGTCCCACTTTCGGCAATCTGGGAGTTGTTCAATCCTGCCGCTTTCAATCTTAAAGCTTCTCTGATTTTCATTTCATGTAAACTCCTTGACATTTCTCTCCTCCGTTACATAGTTTTTCTTCATTGTAACGAGGAGGTTCACTGTATGAATTGAAATGAGAATCCACTGTCTGAATTGAATGAGATTTACTGACTGAATTGAATGAGATTCCAGTGTCTGAATTGAATGAGAAACCACTGTCTGAATTGAATGCAATTAATCAAATCCCAGCCTCCAGATGCGTGGCATTACAAAAAGATTCCCCGGTGTTATTGCA